>JAHFTN010000035.1:4159-11878 GCA_023269365.1 Chlamydiota bacterium
CCCTTTTCTGGGAAGAGCTCTTCCCAAAAGCACAAGGGGGGCTATACCCCTAAAGCCCACTTCATGCACTCTTACCTCAAATTCTGGGGAACTAGGGGTTCAAACCCTGTCTCCGGGCCCGACTATGTCCGTTTTGGGGGAAATACGAGCTGTCTAGAGATCCGCCATCGTGACGACCTTGTCATCATCGATGCGGGGACGGGGATCCGCCCCTTGGGGCTTCAAGAAAAAATGCCCAAGCAGCTCCATCTCATCTTGAGCCATACCCACTGGGACCACCTTGCCGGCTTTCCCTTCTTTGCTCCCCTCTATGATAAAGAGTGTCAAATTACGATCTGGGCCCCTATCAGCTTTGAAAAGCCGATCGAAGCGCTCTTTACAGAGATGCTCGCCTACTCCTACTTTCCTGTCAGACTCGATGATATCCAGGCCCGTTTGGTCTTCAAAGAGATGCAAGAAGGGGTTCCCTTTCAGATTGGCGACATCAAGATAGAGACCCATTACGCTTACCATCCCGGAGCGACTCTATGCTTTAAATTTACAGTCGGAAAGACTAAATTTGGCTATGTCACTGATAATGAGTTTCTCATGAACTGCCATGAGGCTCCGAGCCGGATCACAAAATCCCATCCCCTACTCAAACCATACCACAGCCAAATCCAGTTTTTTAAATCGTGTGATTTTCTCATTCATGAAGCGCAATACACTCCGGAGGAGTACCAGACGAAAGTGGGCTGGGGGCATTCTTCTGTTGCCAATGCCGCCATTCTCATGCGCCAGGCTAAAATCGCGCAGTGGGTACTCACCCACCACGATCCCAAACATACCGATATGGAGTTGTTAAAGAAAATCCACCTGCAGCACGACATCTTCGACGAACTCAACTACGCCTGCCACACCCGCATGGCCTACGACGGAATGACCCTGCCGCTACCCTAAATGCCTATGATGCGTCTACGAAGCCATGCTAAAGGCCCAAGGAGAACAGATCCCGTACTCACAATGCTGGCGATAGTAATGGCTGCGCTTCCCAATTTGCGCAAGGGAGCGAAGAGGATAGATCCTAGCGTTGAAAAGAAAGAGGAGACGACCCTTCCCATCCTGTACCCTATGGAGGTCAAGCGAGGGCTTACCACATACAAGAAATCTGTCTTGTCCATGTTAAAATCATTTCCATACCAGTCGGCAAACCTCTCACAAATAGTCTCGATTGTGTCTGTAGAAGAAAACGACTTAATGTCATTGCGAATGCTATTGACGATCCCCTCAAGGGTTTGTACGGGAGGCTGTTTTAGTAACATGTATAGATAAAGCTTCTTAAATGCCTCTTTTTTCTCATCTGTGAGAGTCATGAAGCCCTCAAGTTTGGCTTTCAGTAAGCTCTTTAATTCTTCCACGCTCAAAGCGGGCGGCACAAACACCATTTCCGAAAAAGAGAGTTTCACTGAAGCTGTAACGGGTTGTTGTGTCGCCGCTGTCCCAAGCCCCAGATTTCCTAAAGTAGGAGCTACCGCACTGAGCCCCTGCTGAACAACCCCTTCAACGACCCCTCGAATGCCTGTAGAGGCCTGTTGATCCCCACTTTTTTTCTTAAAGAAGCAAATCACTTTGCGCAAGCTTGTATTTTCAAGGAAACGGATCACCTCTGCATCCTTTAGAGCCTCTTCATCTTTAAACAAACACACGCTCTGAGGATTTACCCCCTGTGAAATAAGGTCTAGAACCATCTTTTTAAGTAAAGGCGACATCCCTTTAAGCATAGAATAGTCTAAGGAAATGAGTGTATTTTGAGGAGCTATTCCCACTGCAATTTGCTCCATTAACCCTTGTTGCCTTGATCCACTCTCCTCTTCGATTTTTAAGCAAGAAGAGAGCTCAGAAGCCATCATAGAGTGTAAAGCTCCCCTTAAACTTTTAGAGCAACACCCTCCTTCAGAAGCAATCCCCTTCACTACTTGTCCCACATCCATCTTTGCATACTTATCCAAAGTGCTCTTAATCTCATCTAAAGACTTTTTATTGCCTAAAGCAGAACGACAATAGTGAGGTAGTTGTCCCAAAGTGCCTTTTGCCGCGTTTGAAATCACTTGCTCTGCTAGATTAAGCACAACCGTTGGGTCTTTCGACTCAGTTAAATCATACAAGGCAAACAACAGAGGCTGAATAGGAAATGCCTCTTGATCCCCTTGTAGAAAAGTTCTGTTTTCTGTTTGCACAGCGTGATACTGCACTAACCACTCTCGTTGTTCTTCTAATGTAAGAGGTTCTATCGAGTGGGGAATCCAGGGAACTGTTGTCCGCAAATCTAGTGTGGAGCTGTCCAGAAGCACAGTGAAAATATGTTCTTTTTCCATGCAAGAAAAAAGCGTAGTAATCGCCGCGGGTAGCCCCTCTTGGGGAGTTGCTTTTGTAGATGCTGCAGCTGAAGGAAGAGTCTCTTTGATCCCATTTGCCAAAGTTGTGCCAAGGGTCCCCTGCAAACTTCCCACTCCACTTGCCACTTGACCGGCTAAGTTTTGTAATCCTGCCCCAATGGCTCCAAAAGAAACCCCCTCTGATGAGGAGCCATTGAAGAGCCCCTGACGCGCTCCTAAAGCCCATTGGAGATTAAAATTTTCGAGAATCAAACAAGGGGATTTACCCTCTTCTTTTGCTTTTTGTTGCAGGCTTTTTAAAAACCGACCCAGCATTTCCCCATTCGGATTTGCCTCACTAAGCACCCTTAAATCACATCGATAGTAAACAAACCCTGGATTTAAAGAAGAAGCGATCTCTACCAGTAATTCTCTTGCTCCCCCTGCAAGAGCTATAAAAGGCCCCTGACCATTCGACTTCAAAATAGAAGCCACTTCTTTTGCATTGCTAACAACCACGGAAGGGATCTCCCTAGCCTGAATTCTAGGCGTTGTTTTTATAAAACAAGAATTCAAAGAGGTTAGGTTAAAAGATTTTTCCGCTTCAGCTATGCCAAGCTGTTGCTTTAATGAGGATTCTTCTAATTTTTTCTGCTCGACAAAATACTTAATAACTTCTTCTCTACCCAACGTAAGCGGTCTGTCGTCTTTTTGATAAAAATACAATACGATCTTCCCCAACTCTCTTAGGGCACTTTCTGGTAATAACAATTCTGAGTAATCTTTATAAGGATTCCTGAACCCTTCAGATTTTTTTGATTCAGCAAGTTTTGCTGCGCTCTCTTTTAAGGGGGCCATATAGGCATAATTTAAAATAATCAGATCCTTACAAAACCCGGGGCTCAGAGTAAATGCCCATCCCCTTTTGTTATAAAATTCCTGTTCTGCTAATGCCTTTTTTTGAAGGATGTGGACAGCTTCTTCTGGCAAGATTTCTGTGACCTTAACCTCTGGAAGGCGGCGCTTCATCCCCTCTCCCGTTCCTCCGCGCCCCCTCAAATCCTCAATGACGCCAGCGTTTGTTGTCGCTCCAATAATTCTAATCGTCCCCCGAGCAAGCTCCTCTTTAAAAGAGTCAAAAATATTCAGATTAGAACGAATTAAATCCTGAATTTCATCAATAAAAAGAATTGTTTTAACCCCTTTCATATTTAGCTCTTTTAACTCTTCTAAACAGCTTCTCAGAGCTACTGAGTCTCCTCCCGAAAAGATTTTTGACACCGTCGTTGATATGTCAGGATTCCCCTGCAGCGCGCGTAAATCTAAACGAAGAAGCTGAGCCCCGTCTAACTGGGGAATCTTCCCTTCATTGATCCAGTGTGCAAGCTCCTCGACAAGAGCCGTTTTTCCCACTCCTGATGGACCCACTAACACCAAAGATCCCGTTGAAAGAGCCGATGACACCTCTAACATAAGAGCATTGCGCCCATACGCCCGTGGCAGTTTCCCCGTTTTTGCTAGCTCCGTTAAATTAGCTGTATAGGAAATCTTGTCAGCTGCACGGTTCTTCAGACTCGTAATTTTGTTCTTTACGGCTGCAGCTCCATAAGCGCCGGCACAAAGTGTAGGAAGAGCCAACGATGCAACAAGTCCAATGCCTGGAGAACCCATTAGGCTATTGCTCGCCGCAATAGCTGCCGGAGCAACAACAGAAGCTATTAAAATCTTAATCATTTAATTCCTCATAATTCAAAGTTTGTTTGTTTTTACTAAATTATAATATTTTTACTAATTAAACTTAATTAAAAACAGGCAATAGTCATTCTTAAAATAAAGAATGCCTTAAGTTGAAGGAAATAAAACTTTAAATTTATAGAAACCGCTAAGGAAAGCCCCCTGAAGGGGGCTTGAAAACTTGAGTCAAATTAAAATTTTAACTCATCTATTCTTGTGTATAGCGATTGGGATCTTGAGAGAAGGGCTCTTGGCACTGAGTAGAACAGAGGTTATAGCGTTTCCCCTGGTGTGTATAGGTCGATTTCCCATCGACATCGCGCCCCGTCACTGGGCATTTCTGGTTCCCCACGTCCACACACCCATTTTGCCCCGCGTGTTGCCACACCGTCACTAGCACAGCAAGGACAATCACCCACGCTACCCATCTTGCACGATTTTTTTTCATATAGAACTCCCCTTTCTCTGTTGTTATAAGAAGCTCTCTTATTTAGAGCAAGTTGAATATGGAAGTGACTCAACCCATAAAAACTTATACAACTTACACAGAGTGACTTATAAATTAATTGATTTTAACATGTAATTTACTTACACTGCAAGAAAAGAGCGAAACAACTCGGCGGCCGCATTGAAAACAGATGCCTTGCTACAAAAGATTAAAGGTCATATCCAAAAAGGGACCTACATCATCAGTGCCCATGCACTTGAACGGCAAAACCAACGCTCACTTGATTTAAATGACGTGTTATATGTGCTGAAAACCGGAGCTCGTGAAGAAAATAAAGACCTTTTCGATACCAAAAGACAACTGTGGAAATACGCAATCAAAGGGGAAACAACAGAAAGGGTCATGATTAGGATTATCGTCTCATTCGAAGAGGAGATGATCATCATTACAGCAATGAGGATAAGATGAAAAAAAATAAAAAGACAAAGACTTTCATTTATAAAGGACTTGGCATCCCCATAAAATTAGTGAATGTCCCCATGAAAAAAGCAGCCGGCGTTTGGTGCATCGACATCAACATGAATAAACTCATGCGGGTTGTTTTGGACGCACTCATCCGCAAACCCACTGCTTTAACAGGAGAAGAGCTTCGATATATCCGTAAATACTTAGAAATGACTATGGCAGAATTCGGAGCCGCCTTTGGAGTCAGCCACGTTGCCGTTTTAAAATGGGAAGGGAAACAAAATAGGATTTCTCCCGCACTAGAACTCTGTATCCGTCTTTATATCCTGAATTATTTGCGCGCAAAGGACAGGGAATTTAGGCTGCTTTACAACGAGCTTAGCCTGTCACAACTCTCAGAGAGCTCAAAAGGGAAAATCCACATCCTCACCGTCAATGCAGCAACAGAAGATCTGAAGATTGCCCTTTAACCTAAAAATGGCAGTTGAAAGTGGTAAAGTGATGCAAAATTTTGAGTCTGAATTGATTCCGACAGAGGGGCACATTCCCCAAGTGGTGAAGGGCCCCTCTGTCGGAGTCGATTCAGACTCAAAAGATTGCGTCAATTTGCCGCTTTCAACTGCCGTTTTTAGGTTTAACCTAAAAGCGCCACACAGAACCCCGTAATCACCACAAGGGACACTCCAAACATCTTGCGCGCCCAACGGAAATCGTTCTCAGCTCTAAACCCCTTCAGACAGACCCACAGCCAGGTCAAGCTCAGAGGAGTCACAATCCCCACATAGACAATCCCCACATAATTGAGCGCCCAAGGAAGAATTGTTACCCCCACAAACGCAACTGTGTACAGCAGCATCTGGATCTTTGTTTTATATACCCCTTGTTTTAGGGGTAAAACTGGGATGGAAGCGGCCGCGTACTCCTTCATCCGGTAGATCGCAATGGCGTAGAAATGGGGCATTTGCCAGAAGACTAAAATTACAAAGAGCAAAAGTGCGCCTCCGTCCAAGTGGGGGGTAATAGCACAATAACCCGCAACGGGAGGGACGGCCCCTGCGACACTGCCTATTAGGGTCGCATGCACCGAGTGGTACTTCAGCTTGCTGTACAACACCAGATAAACAAAAAGGCCAAAAAGGGCCACTCCTACCGTCAGGGGATTGGTGAAGAGAGTTAAAATGCCCGTTCCAACAAGAGCCAAGGCCACAGAAAAAATTTTTGCCGCGCGAAGAGAGATGAGTCCCTTAGCTAAAGCTCTATCCTTCGTCCTTGCCATTCTTTTATCGCTATCTCGATCGAGGTAGTTGTTGGACACACACCCCGAAGCGATGATGCAGCCAAGGCCCACAAGAAGCGCTAAAAGCACCCCGCCTTGTATCTGTCCCCGAGAAACAAAAGCCACTCCTCCAAATGCCGTCAACAAATTCCCAAAAATAATGCCCGGCTTTGTAAGCAGGTAATAGGCCTTGATTCTCGCGGGAGATCGAATGAGTAGTTCCATTTGTTCCTCTTAGTGGGTCATTGCGGGCATCACGTTGTAATCTAAATTGCTCATAATCCACATCGATCCCCCTACAATAATAAAGGCGATGAAGGCCATGAAGAGGAATAAGAACAGATTCCAGTGGGGCTTCGACTCGATCCCCACGTGCAAAAAGCAGACGAGTTGAAGAAGCGCCTGGATAAAGCCCAAGCCTAAAACAGCACCAATAAGAAGGGCTTTGCTATAGGGGGCTTCGATGACGAGGAAATAAGCCACTAGCGTCAATACAACAGAAAGGAAAAAGCCCCAAACGAGGGGTTTATAACACGTGTTAATCATGACAAGGCCCCCATCAGATAAACGAGTGTGAAGATAAAGATCCACACCACATTTAAAAATTGCCAAAACATCCTAAGGCAAGTCAACCTTTTTACACTCACTGCGGTTAATCCATACAGCCATACGGGAGGCAAAAGAACCCCTATCCAAAGGAGCGCAAATACCATGTGCACTCCGTGGGTGCCAACGAGCGTGAAAAAAGCGGATAAGGTGGCATTCGTATGCCAAGCGTACCCTTGCTGCACAAGGTGGGTCAATTCCCTCATCTCCATGACCATAAATCCCAATCCAAACAAAAACGTCAGCCCAAAGAGAAGGCATGTCTTTTTACTCTCATGATGAGATAGGGCCACGCCCGCAAGTCCACTTGTAAAACTGCTGAACAACAAAAGGAGAGTTTGGATGAGTGTGAAGGGGAGGTTCACTTCAAAAGGGCTTCCCATAGAGCTATAGCGCAAGACGATGTAGGTGGCAAAAATCGTTGCGAACATAATAAAGTCTGTCAAGATATAGACCCAAAATCCCAATAAAGTCTTAGAGTCGTCATGAACATCACTCATGCAGACCTCCTTCAATTCGCTCCACTTCTTTAACCGAGATATAATAATCGCTGTTTTTCTCATACAGACGGAGGATCACAAAAACGACAATTCCAATAAAACTTAAAAGGGTAAGCCACGAGATCGCCCAGACAACTCCAAATCCCAAAAGAAAGCTGCAGAGGCCGATATAAAAACCCATTGCCGTATTGCTGGGCATATGGATCTTTTCAAATCGCGGGTGCGCCGCCTTCTTCTTATCCTGCTTCATCGCCCAAAAGGCATCCCGCTCCTTTACCTCGGGCACGAGGGCGAAATTGTAGAGGGGAGGCGGCGATGAAGTAGACCACTCCAATG
>JAHFTN010000036.1 GCA_023269365.1 Chlamydiota bacterium
TTAAAACAGGAAGGGGTTTTTAACCCCTTCTTATTTTAAATAATCTTCCAGTTCGACCGTAGGGAGAACGTCCGAGGACAAATAGACAAGGCATTCGGGCCGAAAATGTGCAAAGTCGAGGTTACAATCTTCTAATTATTAACTACATCCACTTCTGCGCAATCGGATAGCGACGCCCCACTTTAAAGGCTCTACGGCTCACGCGGATTCCAGGAGGAGATTGCAGCCGCTTATACTCTGCTAAATGAATTTTGCGCACGAGCTCCTCTACGAGTCCCAGAGGAATCTTTGTATTCTTAGCGATTTCTTCTGGAGAAAGAAATTCCTCCACATAGCCTTCGATGACCTGATCGATCGTCTCGTAGGGAGGAAGGGAATCGCTATCTTTTTGGTTAGAGCGAAGCTCTGCAGAAGGGGACTTGTCTAAAATAGCTTTAGGGATCAGTTCTTGGCGGCGATTGATAAAGTGGCAGAGCTCGTAAACCTGCCCCTTTGTCACATCGGAAAGGGGGCTTAACCCTCCGCACATATCTCCATACAGGGTGCAATACCCCATCCCCAGTTCACTTTTGTTACTCGTTCCCAATAGCAAATTTCCCTGCTTGTTCGAAAGGGCCATTAGAAGCGTGCCTCGGATGCGCGATTGCACATTCTCCTCTGTGATGGTGGGTCCTTTTTCTTTAAAAAGAGGCCCTAACACATCTAAAAACGCCTTGAAAAGAGGCTCGATCGGAAGAAGGAGCGTCTCGATTTCCAGCCGCTCTGCTAACAGCTGGGCATCGGCAATACTCCCCTCCGAGCTGTACCGAGAGGGCATCAAGACAACCAACACATTCTCTTTCCCTAGCGCCTCGACGGCAATGCAGGCGACAAGAGCCGAGTCGATCCCTCCTGAGAGCCCCAGACACCCTTTTTTAAAACCCAACTTATGGAAATAGTCTTGCACTCCAAGGACAAGCGCCTTGTACATATCTTCGGCAGGATCATAAGAAAGGGAGAGGGGCTGCGTTGGGGCTTTTAGATCAAAGAGGACCTCATCCTCTTCGAATCCTTTAGCCATCTGGACAAGTTCTCCTCGCGCATTCACATAGGGGCTATGCCCATCGAATACGAGCTGGTCATTCCCTCCTACCTGGCATGCGCCGATGACAGGACACGAGAGGGTTTGAGCACATTTAATAAACACGCGATTGCGCACCTCCAATTTCTGAGTCCGGTAGGGAGATGCCGACACGTTGATAACAAGGTCGGGTTTCAAAGGGAGAAGTTGCAATACGGGGTCTTTGGGATAATGTGTGTAGAGACCATCCCCTACATGCTGCCATATGTCTTCACAGATCAAGATCCCCACTCTCATCTCCTTGAAATTCCATATCTGGCTCTCTTTCCCCGGCTCAAAATACCGCCGCTCATCGAATACATCGTACGTAGGAAGCAGCTGTTTATCGACAAACCCGAGTAATTTGCCATTTTCAATTACTGCTACACTGTTAAATAAAAATTTTTCTGAGTCTGCATTGCTTTTTCGAACGAGTCCCACGAGGACGATGAGGGAAGAAGACGCTTGCCGTATCTGCTCTAAAGCGCGTTGCTGCGCTTCCACAAAAGAAGGGTGCAAGAGCAAATCTTCTGGCGGATACCCACAAAGAACCAGCTCAGGAAACACCACGAGATCGGCCTTTTGTTGTTTTGCCCTCTCAATAGATTGAAGTATTTTTTGGCAATTTTTCTCAATAGCTCCCACAGTGGGGTTCAGCTGAGCCACAAACACGCGCATAAAATGCATCCTATGGGATTGATTCTTAATTCCCCTTCTTCTACCATGGTGACCTAATTTCACTTAAGGGGTTTTATGGTTATGGGCACGTTAAAAATTCACACAGAAAATATTCTTCCCATCATTAAAAAGTGGCTCTATTCCGACAAAGATATTTTTGTAAGGGAACTCATTTCAAATGCTTGTGATGCCCTCCAAAAATGCCGCACTTTAAGAGAGCATGGGGAGCTCGAGTGTCCCGATGAGACGCTGCGCATCGATCTAGAGATCGACAAGAAAGAAAACACCCTCATCTTTAAAGATACGGGGATCGGCATGAGTGCTGATGAAGTGGAAAAATATATCGCGCAAGTCGCTTTTTCCGGAGCTGAAGAATTTGTCAGTAAATACACCTCTCAAAATGAGAAAGATCAGATCATCGGCCACTTTGGCCTAGGGTTTTACTCCTCTTACATGGTCTCAAAACTCGTCACCATCGATACCCTCTCCTATCGAGAAGGAGCAGAGGCTGCTTTATGGTCTTGCGACGGCTCCTCTTCTTATACAATGGAAATGGGCAGCCGCAAAGAGCGTGGCACCCAAATCACCCTCTTCATCGACAAAGAAAACGAAGAGTTTTTAGAAGAGGCAAAAATCCGCTCACTGTTGCAGCAGTACTGTTCCTTTCTTCCCTTTCCCATCTATTTAAACGGCTCTCAGGTCAATAAAAAAGAGCCCCTTTGGCTCAAGAGCCCCACTGAATGCACAGATAAAGAGTATCTCGATTTTTACCACACCCTCTACCCTCTTGATCAAGATCCCATTTTCTGGATCCATCTCAATGTCGACTACCCTTTCCATGTCAAGGGGATCCTCTATTTCCCCAAGATCACGCGTCAATTTGACTTTGGGCATAACGCGATTAAACTCTTTTGCAACCGCGTCTTTGTCTCTGACAACTGTAAAGACCTGATCCCCGACTATCTCATGGTTCTACGCGGAGCGATCGACAGCGCTGACATCCCCTTGAATGTCTCTCGCAGCACACTCCAAATGGATCGCACCGTGCGCCAGCTCGCTCAGCACATTTCCAAAAAAGTCTCCGACAGGTTAAGCTCTCTATACAATTTAGAAAAAGAACGATTCCTCGCCTGCTGGCCCGACGTCGAGATGATCATTAAGTTAGGTCTACTCCAAGACGACAAGTTCTATGAGCGCTCCAAAGACTTTCTCGTTTGGAAAAACACGCAATCTGAATGGACAACTCTTGCCGACTATTTAGAGCGCCACAAAGAAAAGACCCCTGGAAAAATTTTCTATGCGACAGAAGAGAGCCCGATGACCTCTCTTTATACGCAACAGGGGATAGAAGTGCTCTTTGCGACCTGCATGGTCGACGCTCCCCTGATGAATTTGCTAGAGAGCAAGCTAGATGGGGTCAAGTTCCAGCGGATCGATGGAGCCATCCACGACACCCTCCTCGATGAGAGCCGCGAAAAAACCCTTCTTGACGCACAAGGGCAAACGGAGAGTTTTAAAATCGCCTCTCTCATCCGCTCTCAGCTCGATGTGAAAGATCTAAACATCGAGGCCAAGAGCCTCCGCAACGACACCACTCCCGCTCTTCTCATTGTGGATGAAGAGATGCGACGTCTGAAAGAAACGATGACCCTTACAAGGCAATCTTTTCCTATAGGATTGCCCTCTAAGAAAACCTTTCTCATCAATACCAATAACAAGCTTATCCAAGCGATCGTGCGTCTTCAAGAAAAAGATCCCGCCCTCGCAAAAGAGATGACCCACCATGTCTATGAGCTCTCGCTCCTCTCTCAAAAGGAGATGGAGCCGCGTGCACTTGGGGCCTTCGTTGCGAGATCCAACCACCTCCTCGAGAAGATGGCCGAGCTGCTTTAAGTTGCTGTTTCACAGCAACTTAAGTAATGTGTTGACCATTTTAAGCTGACAACTTAAAATGGTCATATATGTTCATAGAAAGAGATATCAGCCCCCGTCTTAAAACCGATCAAGGATCCTATGTCCAGATCGTCATTGGCCCTCGATGCTAGGCTAGCCATCCACGGAGCTGACCCGCTGCCGCTGCCCCACTCTCTTAAAAATGCTTATCCCCAACTCAAACAAACTATTGTCGTTACCTATGGGGGGAAACAAACGTATCTTTCTCAAGAATGTTTGCAGCTCCCCTTAACCGAGTTGACCCCATTTCTACTCGCCTGGTAGAAATTATTCGTATAGTAAGAACAGAGACTCATTACAGCTCGTAGAGCGAGAAGTAGGGGAGGTCTCCCACGAGTCGATGATTTCTCCTTTATTGTTCACAGCTTGAACCAATCCCGATTGAGACTTTAAAGTCACCCTACAGACGGCATTGACTTGAGCCCATTTATCTAGATACCACAGCGCCTTGGGTTTTCTTGGATTCACTCCCCAAGAACCATCTCCCATGTAGACAACCCCGTCGGGATCGATCAGTTCCTTTTTCATCGGGTGGCTTCGTTTATAGGCGTGGTTGTGGTGCTCGAATGCGGCGTTGAGATGATAGCGCTCGAAAAGAGGGGACCAATGGGATCGAATTTTTTGAGGGGCATTTCCCAGATAGGGGTATACGGAGGGGTATGCCCCTATATGATATACCGCTAATTTATAAGAGATATTTTCTCGTGCGGATAGAGCTCTTTTTAACCACTTTGTCTGCTCCCCTTCGATATGGTAGCTATGTCCTGTATCTAGCAGAAGAAGCGTCAAATAGTTCCCTACATCTAGAGCTCGGAAGGAAACTCCCTTGTTTGGCAGGGCAAAGAGCTCATAAAACAAAAAGTAGCGAGGCTTTTGCGCTGGAGAGATCTGTCTAATGTCGTGGTTGCCAAGGACGGGCACGATGGGGATCATCCTCCCATCAGAGGTCACCATCTGCTCTTTCCATTCTTTAAAAAATCGACGCCAGCGCTTCAGCTCCCAATCCTGATCCCTAAAAAGGGCGCGCGAGTTATTCGTGTAGGCAATATCTCCTCCTACCACGACAAAGGCGGGATCTTGACGCGCAATCTCTTGATTCATCTTCTTAAATTTAGACAAATAAAAGTAGGCATCCCCACCGATGATAAATTTCATTGGACGATCTAGATTTTTGGGCAGCGTCTGAAAAAGGTAGGTTTCCTCTCGCTTTCCAAGCTCAAATTGATATTTCGTATCGGGGTCCAACTCATCGAGTTCCACCGTATGCACAAGCAGATTTGTCTTGTGAATTTTTGTATAAACACCCCCCTGCTCTTGCCACGACTCCTCTCCCATTTTGCGATAAAACACCCTGGAAGCTGGCGCATCCTCTTTTGTATGCCATTGCACCGTCATCGTCGTCGTAGGGTCATGCATCCATGTTAAATACAGCACAGAAGGGCTTAGAGCTTCAGCAAAAGAGGCCCCTCCCAAGTAGATCCATCCCAACACTAAACACAATAGTCCCTTCACAACCCCTCAAATCTTTCCAGAAGCGCCCGCTCTCCAAGTTTAATTAAACCCGAAGACAAAGCAACAGGTTTCTTCCCCTATCCCTACAAAAGGGCTTTTTTATTATACACAAACAACTTCAAAAATTGGGTTTCCTCAAGGAGTCGCCCTGAATTTGAGTCAGGCGCAGCCGGTCCCGAAGCAGCTCAACTTGGAATTTGTTGGGCGATGCAGGGGGACTCAAATTCAGCGGCTGACCTTGCGCCGAGGAAACCCAACTTTTGAGGTTGTTTGTGTATAACCCGAGCCCCAAACAGATGATCATCTGTTTGGGGCTCGGGTTAATAGGGGGTAGGGTCCCCTTAAAAAGGTAGAAACAAAAAATCGTAACTCACTTATAATTAACGTGTTAAACTAAATTTCGCTTAATTAAATAATTATTTTAAATAAAAAATTAAATTATGTGGTATAATCAACAGTACATAAAATAAAAAGAGTAAATAAAAATGGGTCTGTCTTTAAAAGCTAATAGCATTGACCGTATTCAACTCACAGGGGTCGATGAAGGCATATTTAACGAGTGCGAGAAGGGTCATAAGAACGAGTTCCTCTCAGTCACATCGAAAAGCATTACACAACTTGTTGAATCTGGAACCTTTATCAATATCTTTGGTCGATTTTTGCAGGAAAATTCTCGCTCTGATTCCGGTGAGGTCTCCTTTAAAATTGAACTCTCTTCTCACCACATTACAGTTATTAGGAATGATGGAAAGCGTAAGAAGACCACTTACAAAGATATAGATGTTGTCACTACAGCAATGCGCATTTATAATATGTGTTCGAATCAGTGCCATCGGCGCCTTTTCGATGATTCCTCTTCAGAGGAGTCCTCCTCCCAAAGCGGTAGAAGAACTTTTATTGAAGAAGACCCTGCTCCCCAGTATGTGTCTTCAATACCCGTTGGATTAACCCTTTTTTCTGAAAAGTCCTTTACCCAGCAAATTTTCTTTACCCAGCAAATTTCACTGTTTGCTGAGTTCGCAACTTCTGAACGAACCAATATGGAACTACGGGAAATTTTGTGCAGAAACCACATCGAAGGAAAACGTTCTTTCGAAACTATTCATAGAATCCAGTTAGCTCTTGAAATTCCAAGACCCTCTCCTCTACAACCCCTTGAAAATGCAATCGCTACACAAGAGAGAAAAGACCTGGAAACAGCAGAATCTCCTCCACGAGAAAAGATCACAAATGAGGCCGAGACGGAGCTCTTTATGATTGCTGCCCAAGAACAAATTGCTGTCGCTACTCTCAGCGCCCATTCAGCACAAAGAGCACTGCAAATTAACATCGCTATTCAAAACGAATTTAAGGAAGAGGCTCTTGCAGCACTCGAAATACAAAAACGACAGATCGCGCGACTTCATCTGCAAATTCTACATTACAATCATTTAAAATCCTTGTACCAGCAACTGCTTTTAGCCCAGCAAAATCTACAAGGAGCCTACACAGCTAAATCCGCAGAAGTTCAAGCTCACCTCAAAGGCTCCCCAGCTCTCCTCGACAAAGACTCCCAAACAGATCTAAAAACTGAAAATACGGAACTAGCTCAGGGGGGCATCACCTCAGAGCATCCTTCTTTGGATAACCTAGATCTTGTGGGAGATCCCCTAGACGGCCTAGCACAATCTTCTGCTTCACTAGATCCGAAAAGAAAAATTAATTTTATGCTGCCATCACGAGGGTTGCCTTCTGAAACAAACTATCTAGAAATGGTACTAGCTCAAATGTTGCTTCTTACAACTCCTGCTTTTGAAGAGGAAGAATACAAATTTACTTGTAACTCCTCTGTCTATGTTTATAAAAACAATGGCAAATTCATTACCTCTAATTCACTTCCGACACAAATGTTTACAGGACTTTTCCCTAAAGCTAACAAATGCATTGCCTCGCTGTCTCGCAGCTATGAGGGAGTGTCTAAATCTCTGCATATACGCAGAGAAGGAGCCTCTTTAAAGACATTACCAGCTTACTTGCAGCAAGTTTATGTCACATCTTTTAGTCCTGAAAATATAGAAAAGACACGCAAACAAATAGCTGCTTTGGTTAAATTTCAAAAGGGAACTCCGTCTCAAGAAGAGATTAACTCTTTTCTAACCGACAATATCTACCCTTTGTTTCAGGGAAATCGAGCAAAAACCATTCTAAACATTGAGCTTGCCTTCCTAAAAACAAAGAACCCTACAGAAGATCTCAGAAACCTTCATTCAGCAGCCCAAAAACTTAAAGCCGTACTGAAGCAGGTTCTGGCTTGTATGAAGTTTACAGAAGAAGAAAAACCAAGAAGACGCTCTCATTCTCAAAGGGCCTGAAGAAGCCCTCGAGACCGAGGGCTTTTCCCTATAATTACTTAACGGATATCAGTAGCTTCTACGACTTTCTCATCGGAAGAGGCTTGCACATCGGTGATGGCAGCTTTAAGGAGCTCCATTTTAGCGCCTTCGTAAAGAGAGATGATGACGGTCTTGTCTTGCACTTTTACAATTGTCCCTACAATACCCATCGCTGTGATCTTATCCCCCTTTTTCATAGAACCACGCACCTGCTCTAGGGCTTTGCGCTTTTTCTGTTCTGGGCGCCAGAGGATGAAATAGAAAAATGCGAGTGCCACTGCAATCATAATGAACGTCTGGATCATGCTGCTCTGAGCTGCCGCAGGAGCCGCTTCCCCTTCTGCAAAGAGGGGCGTCGAAAGAGCACTAGCGAGAACAAAAAATTTCTTATTCATAGTGTATACCTTTAAAAATGGGTGTGTTAACGGGGCACAGGATGCCCTAAATGCCTTAAGAGAATCAAGGGGAAAGTGAGAGAAGAACGATATTTTCTATGTGGGGAGTATGGGGGAACTGGTCGATCGGCTGCAGCTTCTTAATGCAATAGCCAAAGGCTATAAGCTCTTGAACATTTGCAGCTTGCGTTTCGGGATTGCAGGAGATGTAAAGGATTTCTGGGGAGCTAAGAGTTTTGAGGTGAGTTAGCGCTATAGAATCAAGGCCTGTCCGCGGAGGGTCGAGGAGGATGAGATCGGGAGGGGTGAAATCGAGGCGGTTCATAAGCTCTTGGAGCTTTTCTCCAACATCACCACAGAGGATTTCTAAATTGGATAGCCCATTGAGCTCTTTATTACTTTCGGCATCAAAGCAGGCGTGGGGGTTGATTTCAATCGAGGTGACCCTCTCTGCCATGGAGGCTGCGATGATGCCAAGGGTAGATGTGCCTGCATAGAGATCTAAGACGTGTTTTTTTGGCCAAGAGACCTTGCTAAAGGCCACTTTGTAGAGAACCTCTGCCTGAGCCGTATTAGGCTGAAAAAACGAGGTAGGAGAGATTTTAAAGAAAAAATCCCTCGAAAGGCTGAGCTTTTCTAACAAGTGGTCTTTTCCAAAGAGATGCATTTCAAAGAATTGAGTAGGAGACCCTTTATGGATCTGCTGGATGCGCAGAAAAATGCTGAGTGCTGACTTATCCGGAACAGAAGCTTTTACCGCTTCGATAAAGGTGTGAAGCTGCACGGGATTGAGTGCGTAATCGGGATTGCCAGAAACGGTGAGAAAAACGAGTTTGTCCCCCGTCCGTTTCCCTTCCCGCACGATGAGGGTTCTTAAAGATCCCGTATTATCCATCTTATAAGCCAACAGGGAGCTGTTTTGCCACCAAGTGCGCACCTCTTTTAGCAACGCCGCATACCAAGGAGAAACGAGGTGGCACTCTATTAAATTAAAGACATGCCCGCGCGTCCCTGCTAAAATGAGGCCCAAGAAAAAGTCGCCCGCGCGATTTTGAGAAAAAGAAAACTCCATCTTGTTGCGGTATCCCCAAGGATCTTGACACGCGACAATCGGCTCACAAGGGATGGAGGGGAAAAGGGTTTTAACGCGCCTCTCTTTTTCTAGAAGCTGTTCTTGATACTGGATCTGCTGCCAGCTGCACCCTCCGCAAGAAGGGGCATGGGCGCAGCGAAGGGGCACGCGCAAAGGCGAAGGGGTCATCACTTCGAGAAGTGTGGCATGCCAAGTCGAGCGCTTTTTTTTCTGAAGTTTTACTTTAAGCGTATCGCCAGGAACTCCCCCAACGACTTCCATTTTAGAAGGGGTCGAGACTCCCCAGCCGCGTCGATTTAATCCCGTTACAGAAACTAAAACCTCCTCTTGACTTTTCACTCTCTCTTCTTCTTGAAGGAGCGTTTGGCCACTCGCTTACCTCCTCTTTCAGCCACCATCGACTCTTTGCGAAACACTTTGGAGAGTTTAGCAAATTCGATAGACCCGGTACGAAGACGCTGAGCTGCCGCTTTATTCCCCTTAAATGCTTTTTCTAAATCACGGCTCATTGCTCCTAAAAATTCCTTGAGCTCTGCCATCGTGTCTTTTAGAACCATATCGATCTCTCCTCTGACTGGAATTGTACCCCAATGGGTACAATTCCAGTTTAAGAGAGTTTACAGAAGAAAAAGAGATTTTGCAAAGCAAAATCCCCCTTTTATGGTATACGTGTGTCTAAAAAAGGATCCCCATGTACTACGTTAACGGGCGCTATGTGAAAAAAGAAGACGCCCTTATCTCCGTATTGGATTTAAGCGTGCTCAGAGGCTTTGGCGTCTTTGATTATCTGCGCACCTACCAGGGGCGCCCGTTCCACTTAGAAGAGCACCTCATGCGCCTGCGCTATTCTGTAGAACAGTTGGGCATGGAATTGCCCTTGTCTTTTGCTGAAATTGAAACCATTGTCCTGCGTTTAAAAGAATTAAATAGCCTCTACGAAGCTAGCATTAAAATTATAGTGACAGGGGGCATCAGTGACGATCAGTTTATCCCCCATCAAAAACCCACGCTTATCATCTTGGTTTCCCCTTTAAAGGCCTATGCACAAGAATGCTTTACTCAAGGGATCGATGTCATTACAACACAACTCAGTCGCAGCTTGCCCATGAGTAAAACGATCCAGTACACTCCTGCCATCGTCGCCCTACAAAAGAGCCGGGCCAAAGAAGCGCTTTATCTCAATACCCAAGGAGAGATCTTGGAAGCGACGACAAGCAATTTCTTTGCTTTTAAACAAAAGACCCTCTACACCTGTAACTCAGAAGAGATCCTCATGGGAATTACAAGAGAGGTAGTGCTACAACTTGCAACACCCCTTTTTCCTCTAGAGCTGCGCTCTATTCGCTATGAAGAGCTTCCAGAGATCGATGAGGCTTTTATCACCGCAAGCAATAAAGAAGTCATGCCCGTCATCTCCATCGATGGGATCCCCATCGGAAATGGGCAAGTGGGCCCCTTAACAGAGCAGCTCATGTGCCTTTTTCACTCCTACACAAAACAAGAATCATGGCCTTTTCTCAACATCTCCAGATACGCTCTAAATCCTTAATAGTAAACGCAATAAAACTTAAAAAAATCTTCGCCCTCCACTAAATTTATGTTTTAAGTAGACAACCATCCCCAGGTTTGTTAACTTCGTTTATAAGTTAAAGTGTTTTGAGTCTTTCAGAGCAACTTTAACTTGTTTTGTTAGTTGAGCCCGAGTCCCTTTTCCTAGCGCAGCTGGTGATTAGATCCCGAGTCAACATTAAATTATCGGTAACTATGACTTAAAGACCACTGCGAGTGGATCTTTAAGGATCTTTTGGAGAATTATGAATCAAGCATCAAATAAAAAACTGTACGTTGGAAGCCTTCCTTTTAGTTCAACTGAAGAAGAACTTCATGAGCTATTTTCTGCCTTTGGCCCTATCTCTTCCGTACGTATCGTCACTGACAAATTCACTGGCATGTCTAAAGGCTTTGGCTTTGTAGAGATGGAAAATGGAGATGACGCTAAAAAAGCAGTTGAAGGATTGAATGGAAAAGCGCTTAACGGCCGTACACTGATCGTGAACGAAGCTCGCCCAGAACAACCACGTGCTCCTCGTACCGGCGGCGGTAGAGATGATCGTGGTGGGGGTGGGGGTTTCCGTAACGGCGACCGTCCTTCCCGCCCACGTCGTGAATATTAATCTTTAGATTCATGTTCTCACAAAAAGCCAAGTGGCAGCAATGCCCCTTGGCTTTTTTTATCCCCTAACCTCTTAAAAATAAAGGTTGCTATGTTTAGTTGCTGTGCTACTCCTCCCAAGTCCCCTCCTCCAAGAGAAATTCCCGCTTCTACGTTACTAGAAGAAGATAACGGAGAAGCGGCTCAAATTCCGAGGCACCCAACGTCTTCTGTGAACAACCCCTTTTTTGCTAAACCATTTGATAAGGTGGAAACTGAACCTTCCGAAACTCCAAACAACTCAACCCCTCCTGAGCCCAAATTCTTTTTTGCTACCCTACCTAAATTCAGTCTTGACGATAAACCCCCACCGCCCCGTACTCCGCCAGTAATGCATTCTCTATACGAAAAAAAGAAGGCATAAAAAAGCCTCAGGCTTTTTAGGGCCTGAGGCGGAAAGAAAACTTGGCGGCGACCTACTCTCCCATACTCTTGCGTACAGTACCATCGGCGATGAGGGGCTTGACTTCTGAGTTC
>JAHFTN010000037.1 GCA_023269365.1 Chlamydiota bacterium
TAAATAAAAACTCTTGAAGTTCTTGTTTTTTTGTGTCCTGCGATGCATTGAGAAACTCCTCTCTTGTTTTCCAGGGGCAATGGAGTGGATTTTCTAACCAAAATGGGAGGGGTGCTCCCTCTTTTTTGAGAAAAGAGAGTAGAGAGGGAAAGGTCTCTTCAAAGGGGCTCTTATTATCCTCGGGGTACCAGATGAAATGGCCGATGCCAAGTGAAGGGAACGGTTCTTTTGCGCTCCACCACACTAATTTTTCTTTCTGACTACTACACTCGTTATAGAAGATCCGTTTGCCAAAATGGGCAGCTTCTTGAGGAGTGACAGTTAAGGCTTGTAGAGAAAAAACACAGAAGAGAGCTAGAATGATAAACCAAATTTGCATGAGGGCATCCTGAATTTAAGAAACTATTTTATTTTTGATGATTTTTGAGCAGCTTTGAAGTCGGTTTTTGAAGACAATGTGTGAGCCACATGGCTGAAAAAACTGACTTCAAAGATGCCGAAAAGGGCGAAAATAAAATTCTTTCTTAAATTCAAGATACCCTCATGGCATCAATCTATACCCAAACTACCTCAAAAGTTGGTTTTCCTCAAGGAGTTGCTCTGAATTTTGTCCAGGCGAAGCCGACATCGAAGCAGCTCAACTCGAATGAGTTGGGCGATGCAGATGGGACCAAATTCAGCGGCTAACGACGCTGAGGAAAACCAACTTTTGAGGTAGTTTGGGTATACACTAAAAACACAAATAGGTTCAAAGAAATGAAAGTCTGTGTGCTGAGTATTTTTTTTCTATGTTTTGTGGTGCAAGCACAGGGAAGAGAGCCTCTATTTGTGCAGGGTTCTTTGTTGTATTGGCAAGCTCAAATAGGGGGCATTTCCGACGGGGTAAAGGAGGGGATTTCTTCTTCCAACATGGAAAATCCAAAATTCCCTTGGGATGTGGGTTTTGTCTTGGGAATGGGGACTTGCTTTTCTCATGATGGGTGGCAGTTACTTCTTCAGTGGACCTCGTTTAAGACACACGCCAATACGACGCAAAACTACTCTTTCCCTACTTCCTTAGCGCCTTCATGGATATTACCTCAAGAGTCTCCCCCCTTTTTTCAAAAGGCGCAGCAGCATTGGCGTTTACATTTAGGGCTGGTCGATCTTTTTCTTAGTAAAACTTTCCATCCCTCTTCTTGTGTCGATTTAACTTCACAGATGGGTTTGCGTTTTGGATCTATTCGACAGAAGTGTCATTTAGAATATATGGAGCCAGGGCAAGTGGTTGTGCGCACAAAAAATAAATTTTCTGGAATCGGTCCTACCATCGGGGGAAGAGCCAGTTATGGTTTTTTTTCGTGGGGTCTTTTTGCAGAAGTGCGGGTGGGTACTCTTTATGGGGAATTTTATGTGCACCAGGCAGAGACCGAGCGCTTGGGTGTGCACCAGGTATTTGATTCTCTAGCCCCATTTACAGAAGGGTCGATGGGGATTTATTGGAGATCTCCACGGAGGTGGACCGTGGAAATGACTTGGGATCAGAGTCTATTTTTTTCCCAAAACCAATGGATGCGTTTTCTTTCCTCTTCTCAAAAGGGGTGTTTTGCTGCCAATCAAGGAGATTTGACTCTAGCGGGGATTCATGCGCATGCACGATACGAGTTTTAATGGTAGATGTTTAGGGCCACGACACCACTTGCAAATTCTGCTGCATTTCTCCCCGCAACAGAAAACCAAGCGCCGGCGATGACGCCGTAGTTGGAGCTCCAGTTATATTCGACAGCAGGAGCCAGGCTTAATGACTCAGAAGAAGGTCCGCCCACTTTATTGGGAATCCCTCTTGTTTTTCCCGCATGGCCTTTAAAGCGCGTTTTGTTGATGTGTTGATATTGGACATCTCCTGCTAGGGCCCAATTCTGTGAGAGAGATAATTCAAATCCAAATAGTCCCAACAGAGTTTGTCCCGGGAACACTTTCCCTTGCGTAGGGTGCCCTCCTCCATAAGCGTTGAATTGTTTCACATGAACAGGAGTGGGGATGGTGTACTGCAGGTTTGCGCGCATAGAGAGGAAAATAAAATCTTTGATGTGCACAAGGCGAGACAAAACGATCCCCGCGCCAGGAAGCCAGCTGCCCGTTCCCCCGACATCTGTTCTTTTGGCGTGGGGGTTTAATTTTTGATATTTCCCCAAAGGAAGATTGCCTCGAAGGGCGAGTTTTACTGAAGGGAAGAAATCTCCCGGCTTCCTTGCAAAAATCTGGTAATCGAAGCCAAAACCCATATCATTTAAAGCCCAGTGGGAAGCTCCGTTTGTATGATTCCAGCTCCACTGAGGGGTAAAGGTGAAGTCAAAGTTTGCTGGCATCCCAAATTGGAAAGGGATTTGCGAAATGACATTATACATTTTGGGCGTATGTTGTGCATCCCAGTTTGGGTTATAAACACCAAAATTTGTCGTCACGAATTCGTAAGGCTCGATGTTATAATGTCCATTGGGAATGACGTGAGCTGAGGGGGTGAGTAGAGGGCCTGTTAACCAGGGGAGTGGTTGAGGAGGCGTGGGGTCAGCATGCAAGCAAGGAAAAAGAAGCAGAAAAGCAAGCAGAAATAGCATAGGCCTCGAAAAGGTTAAACGCCGAGTTTAGAGGACTCAAGATTTTTCTCACAAAGAGAAAACGAGTTCACGTTATAAAAGTATGGAAAGTCTGCATGCCAAGCTCAATGAGAACAAAGACAATTAAGGTGGCTAGCAAAAATTTTCCTCCAGGAACCTGGGGATTTTTTCCTTCTTTTTTGATGTATCTGCCCACCCAGACCATTAAAGGGGGAAACAGGCCAAAAAGAATCGCACAGCTAAATCCTCCTGCATAACTCAGAGCAGTGATAAAAATGTCGGGGTAGGTCATGGCTACAAGGGTGGGAGGGACGAAAACGGTCAGACAAAGGGCGACCTTTTTCAGCCCTCTCTTTTGTATTTTTAATCCGTCTGCCAAAAAATCCAAATAAGCCAAAGAGAGTCCGATGTAAGAGGTGGTCATAGTAAAAAAGGCGAATGCTTTGCCGACCTTAAAGATAAAAGGATCTTGAAGAATTTCTTTGAGGGGCATCACGGCATTCCATCCCTTTTTTGCAGCTTCAGTAAGGCCAAAAGGGCCGTCTGCTGGGACAATTCCCAAGATAAGAAATTCCCAAATCAAATAGACGATGAGGGGGATCGTCGTCCCCAGGACAATAGCAAGCCTCACCTTTTTAACGTTTCGATCCATATAGGTCATCAGCGTGGGGATGATGACCTGAAAAGTAAACGCGGTGAATAGAACGGGCAAAGCCAGCCAAGCTTTGGACCAATCGGACCTTTTCAATAACTCTACATTGACCTGTGTGTAGGAAACGGGGATAAACAGGAGGTAAGAAATAATGACCCCTACCATCAAAGTCATATTGAGACGATCCACCCACTTTGTCCCCAGATAGATCACCGGAGAAAAAAGGACGACATAGAGGACGATGAAAAGTCCTGGAGGCAGCGTGCATCCACAGATCTCACTTAAAACCGCTCCTCCGCCTAAGGCATGAGCGATCATGACAGTCACAAACAAAAATAAGTATACGACCCAGCACACTCCTTTTCCAACAGGTCCAAGTAAACGATGGGCCATAGTGATAAGATTGGAGTCTTTGGGCATCCACGAGCAAACTTCTAACAATAAAAGCCCGGTACAGAGCATGAAAAGCCAGCAAACTAGGTAGATCATAGCTGCAGGAAAAAAGCCTCCCTCCCCTGTAGCCACTGGAAGTGCGAGCATCCCGACCCCAATCATTGTCCCAGCAATCAACAGTGTGCCACCAAAAACATGGCCCAAAGAATGAAAAATACGCATGAGTTCCCTCAAAAGACAAACAGTATAAAGCAGAAGAAGAGAAAACAACAAGGCGGAAATTTTAATTTGTGGGCGCAGAATGATTTTGAACTATACTTGGACTTTAGCCATTGGTGGAGGCAATTTCGCGTCTAAAGCCTCCTGGCTCTATTGGCACGGGCCTCTTACGAGGCCCTTTTATTAATGGTGGCTTATTCAAGCCGACCATTAATAAAGCCAATAGAGCCAGGAGGCTTTATTTCGCGCAAACTTGCCGCGCGCCCCCTAATATGGTTACAAGTCCAGCTAGAAGGTGCGCGTTTCCCTGTCTGCATGTGAATTTTTTTATGATTCCCTCTTGCTGGATTTTAGGTTTTCTCGGGGGTTAGGAGGATCTCGTCTAGAAGCACGATCCAGTGACGCAGGGTGCTTGTGGAAGGGGAGGAGAGGAATTCTTGGTGGAGCTGTTGTAGAAGATCCATGAAGGGGAAGGGGATCCAGTGGTCTCCTGCGTGATGGGAAAAATAATAGCCCAAAGAGTGTTCTGATCCGATAGGAAAATTTTTTATCTGGGCTATGAAAAAATTTAATTTGTCGATAATGTCCCATGAAAAGGGGATTTTTAAAGGTGAAGAGTTGCAATCATCCAGGAGAGTATGCCATACTCTTACGAGTTGTTGATTGAAATCGGGATGATGGCTGAGGTCTTCTCCTGCCAGAGTGGCAAGCAGTTTTCTAAAGGCAAGCACGTCTTTTAAAATAGTTTGCACTAGAATTGGACTCGTAGTCTGTTTATCAGGATTAAAAGGGGAGAGGATTTTTTCAAAACATAGGATCAGAGCAGAAAATAGTTTAAAATGGGAGGGGCGCTCCTCCTTGTTTTTTGCCTCTTCTTTGTGTTTTTTGTCCTTTTCTATGGGGTGAATGAGAATTTTTTCGTAGGGTGATGAGTCTTTCTTGCAATCAATGGGTTTATTTACTTCACTCATAGTGGGGTAGGGGTGTGAGGGTTAGATTGTACTCATGCCGCAAGAAGGAGTAATAAATCAAGAGGTGTCTTTTCATGAATCTGCTGAATCTATTTAGGGCAGCTCCCCTAATTGCTGAAAATCCTGATGTGCAAGCGGTGAAGGCGCAGTATAAGTATTGGAGATGGCGCATTTTTTACAGCATGTACATTGGGTACATCTTCTATTACTTCACACGCAAAAGCTTTACTTTCGCCATGCCCGTCCTGATGCAAGATTTGGGGTTGCAAATCAGCGATTTGGGGATTTTAAGCAGCGTCCTCTCGATCACCTACGGGTTAAGTAAATTTTTAAGTGGTATGATTTCCGATCGCTCTAACCCCCGCTTTTTCATGGCTCTTGGCCTTATCTTAACGGGGGTGTTTAACATCTGCTTTGGGATGAGCTCTTCGATCTTGTATTTTGTGATCTTCTGGAGTCTTAACGGGATTTTTCAAGGGTGGGGATGGCCCCCCTGTGCGCGCCTTTTGACCCACTGGTATTCACAAAAAGAAAGGGGGACCTGGTGGGGACTTGCGAGCACCTCTCATAGTGTTGGGGGTGCTTTGATCCCCTTCATTGCTGCGTTTTGTGCCCAATATTGGGGGTGGCGTTTTGCTATGTATGTGCCGGGAGTAGCTTGCATTCTGGTCGGCTTCTTTTTGATGAATCGACTGCGAGATACGCCCCGCTCCTTGGGGCTTCCTACTGTGGAAAAATTTAAAGATGACCACCCTGAATCAAAAGAAGCTGATGAAGAAGAGCTTTCTCTCAAAGAGATGCTCTTTAAATATGTGCTCAGCAACAAATACATCTGGCTGCTAGCGATCTCTTATTTCTTTGTCTATGTCATCCGCCAGGCAATTAACGATTTTGGAGCTCTCTTTTTGATTCAATCAAAAGGGTATTCGATGTTAGCTGCTAGCGGCAGCATCTTCTGGTTTGAGGCGGGTGGAATCTTAGGGGCTTTAGTCGCGGGGTGGGGCTCAGATAAGATTTTCAAAGGACAAAGGGCCCCTGTCAATCTCCTGTTTTGTTTGGGAGCTGTATTTGCAATTGCGGCCCTCTATTTGACTCCTCCTGGATCTTTTATCTTAGATTATTCTTTGATGTTCTCTGTTGGTGTTTTTATCTTTGGGCCCCAGATGCTCATCGGGATGGCAGCCGTTGAGTTATCCCATAAAAAGGCGGCAGGGACCTCTAATGGCTTTGTCGGGTGGATCGCCTATCTGGGAGCAGCAACGGCAGGTTATCCTATCACTAAGATTACAGAGTCTTTTGGCTGGTATGGCTTTTTTGCAGCTCTTGGAGTTTGCGGCTTGATCGCCTCTTGTTTGCTTGCTCCTCTATGGAACTTGAAAACAAGCGCGAAAGTGTTTCCCAAAAAAACAGAGCCCCTTGCCACTGAGATGGATGAAGCCTCGTCTTGACTTCCTTCATGCATCTAAGGTATGTCCCCTCTTAAAGGATTTTTCATGAGCTGGATCCCTCTGCATGTCCATTCCCAATATTCAATTTTAGAGGCGTCGGCTTCTATTGATTCCCTTGTCACAAAAGCTAAAGAATATTCTCTTGCGGCGCTTGCCCTTACAGACCAGGGGAATATGTATGGAGCTGTGGAGTTTTGCAAGGCATGTAAAGCCGCAAATATAAAACCGATTGTGGGGTGTGAATTGATGGTGGCTCCTCATTCTCGTTTTGAGAAGAAGAAATTGCAAGGGCTCCCTTCAGGATTTCCCCTTGTCCTCTTGGCTAAAAATGAGATCGGGTACAAAAATTTATCTATCCTCAGCTCTCTTGCCCATCTAGAAGGATTTTATTGGACTCCTAGAATTGATAAGGAGTTATTGCTCAAACATTCCGAAGGGTTAATTTGTCTATCCGGAGCGCAGGGATCGGCTCTTTCTTTCTATATTGCAGAAGGAAAAGAGAAGGAACTTCACGAAGAGGTCGAGTGGTTTTTTTCTGTCTTCAAGGAAGATTACTATTTGGAAATCTTGCGCCATTCCATGAGCGAAGAGCAGATCCATTTAGATAAAATGAATCAAGAAAGCTGGCTTTATCAACACCATCTCCAATCGATCTTAGTGCAGAAGAAGGTGAATGCAGAGCTTCTCCTCTTAAGTCGCCACAAGGGGATACCTCTTGTGGCAACCAATGCCTCTCGCTATCTCAACAGAGAAGATTGGAAAGCTCATGAGATCCTTATGAATATCCAGTCGGGGGAGCCGTGCGAAATCTGGGAAAAAGATTCTTATGGGAATCCCAAGGTAAGAGTGAAAAATCCCAAGAGGCAGGTGAGCTACACGCACGAGCTTTACTTCAAATCTCCAGAGGAGATGGGGGTTTTATTTGCAGACCTTCCACAACTCCTTGAGGCGAGCGAGCAGATTGCTAAGAAGTGCCATTTTGGATTTGATTTCAAGGCAAAATATTACCCCGTATTTGTTCCTCCCCATCTAGAAGGGAAAGAATTTACTCAAGAAAAGCGCGCCAAAGAAGCGGAAATGTTTTTGCGCACAGCGTGTGAAGAAGCCGTCCCTATTCGCTATACAAAAGAGCGTTTGAAAGAGGTGCAGAAGCAGTACCCCACAAGAGATCCACTTGATGTTGTAAAAGAACGACTCCAGTATGAGCTTAGCGTCATTATCCCTCGAGGGATGGGAGATTACCTCTTGATTGTAAGCGACTTTATCAACTGGGCAAAAAGGCAAAAGATTCCCATGGGCCCAGGGAGAGGCTCGGGAGTCGGGTCCATCGTCCTCTTTTTAATTGGCATTACGGATATAGAACCTCTGCGCTTCAATCTGTTCTTCGAGCGCTTCATCAACCCAGAGCGCCCCTCTTATCCAGATATCGATGTCGATATTTGCATGGACCGTAGAGCAGAGGTCATCGACTATACGGTGCGCAAATACGGCAAAGATAAAGTCGCGCAGATCATCACGTTTGGAACGATGAAAGCTAAGATGGTCGTTAAAGATGTAGGGAGAGTTTTAAGCATCCCCCTTGTGAGGGTGAATCAGATTACAAAGTTGATCCCTGAAGATCCCAATATGACTCTTGGCCAGGCGCTCGAGATCGATCCTGAGCTCAAAAGTTTGTATGAAACAGATCCAGAAATTACAAAACTCATCGACTTGGCAAAAATTCTAGAGGGGTCTGTGCGCAATACGGGGATCCACGCTGCGGGACTGATCATCAGTGGAACGTCTCTCATCGAGCATTGTCCAGTCTGTAGTGCTAAAGACTCAGATCTTGTCGTTACCCAATATTCGATGAAGCCCGTCGAGTCGATTGGGATGTTAAAAATCGATTTTCTGGGTTTAAAAACTCTCACCTCGATTCAGCTTGCAGTGCAACAAATTAAGCAGCGCTCTGGCAAAGAGATCGACTGGGTGAATTTGCCCTTAGATGACAAGCCTACCTTTGATCTTTTGAATCAAGGGAAGACGATGGGTGTATTTCAGTTGGAATCGGGAGGGATGCAAGATCTTGCCAAACAGCTGCACATCGATACCTTTGAAGAGATCATTGCCGTCGTCTCTCTCTACCGCCCTGGCCCCATGGAAATGATCCCTTCGTTTATCAATCGCAAACACAAGCGAGAAAATACGGCACTCGATCACCCTCTTATGGAACAGATCTTGGCAGAGACCTACGGAATTATGGTGTATCAAGAGCAGGTGATGGCTATTGCGAGCAAGCTTGCGGGATATACGCTGGGCGAAGGGGATGTCCTTCGTAGGGCGATGGGAAAAAAAGATAGAGAAGAGATGGCAAACCAGCGAGAGAAATTTCGCTTAGGGGCGATCCAGCGGGGGATCAACGGCACTTTAGCTACGACAATTTTTGATAAGATGGAGAAATTTGCAGCGTATGGATTCAACAAATCCCATGCTACAGCATATGGCTATTTAGGTTATGCGACAGCGTATCTCAAGGCCAATCATACAGCCGAGTGGTTAGCGGCCCTGATGACGTCCGATCGGGACGATCTATCTAAAGTGGCAAGGCATATGCATGAAGCGCGTACTTTCTCAATTTCCATTTTACCTCCCGACATCAATGAGTCGGGACAGACGTTTATGGCTACCTCTAAAGGGATTCGCTTTGCCATGGGAGGGATCAAAGGAATCGGGGAGGGAGTAGTAGAAACGATCCTCAAAGAGAAAGAAGCCAAGGGCCCTTACCTTTCCCTCTATGACTTTGTATCGCGTATCGATACGAATAAGATAGGCAAAAAAGCCATCGAGAACCTCATCGAGGCAGGGTGTTTTGATTTTACGCTCTGGAGTCGGCAAGCGCTCCTTTTGAGTATGAATTCTCTTTATGAGGAGGTCTCCAAAGAGCAAAAAGAAACGTCCAAAGGGATCCTCTCTTTATTCTCACTTATCGAAGAAGAAAAAGGGGGGCGCTTTAAGATCCCGCCACCCGTTTTAGAGCCTGTTTCCCGTCAACTCGTCCTCAAAAGGGAGTATGAGCTCTTAGGAATCTATCTCAATGGACATCCGCTCGACGAATTTCGCTCACAGCTACAGCGCCTCTCTTGCGTTCCTTTACACGATATCGATCCACTTCCTTCTGGCAGCACTTGTCGCATCGCCTTTATCATCGAAGGGGTAGTGGTAAAAATCGCCTCAAAATCCCAGCGCAAGTTCGCCATCCTCACCGTAGGAGATGGACTCCAACAATTTGAACTTCCCATCTGGCCCGATCTTTATGAACAAAAAGCAGCGCTGATTATTGAGAATCAGTTGATCTATGCACTTGTCCAAAAAGAGAGTCAAGAAGGGCAGACAAAACTGCAATGCCGCTGGCTTACCGACTTAAATACGGTAGATGAGACTGTGCTCAAAGCGTGTGATCTCGCTTATGATCAAGCCAAACTGCAAGCAAAAAAAATGGAGATGAGGATGAGGATGGAAAAACAGAATGTTCCTGCTAAGAAAGGATTTAGGCAGCTCAAGATCCAGCTCGATCCAGAGCAAGTGCGCCTCTCACATATCCTCTTGCTCAAAGAGCTTTTCCGTACCTACAGCGGAGAGATTCCCGTTGAAATTACCTTCGCAGGGAAAGGACAAACGCTTTTGATTGATAAGAGTTGGGGCATAGACTACAGCTTCGAGCTCGAAGGCAAGCTAAAGGCTCTCCCTTCCGTGCAAGAGTATTCATGGGAGTTGTAGAGGGCTATTGTCTGACTTGATGAATTTTTTCTAGCCAGTAGGCGTTGGTGAGTTTTATGCGGTAGGAGGGGTTTGTAAATGCGTCCCAATACTGCTCTTGCCATCGCGTCAGGTTTTCTTCTGTCACCTCGCTCCATTCTTTTACGATGACGATGGGGAGCCTTTCATGAACCTATCCGCAAAGTCGAGTACTCTGCTTTTTAAGTCTTTTCCAGCGGAAGTCACTCTTTCATGGTAAGCAAGAATTCGATGTTGTTATTTGTCTTCTTCAGGCGACCTACGAGCAGATTCATCGCATCGAGCGGAGCTAAATCTGCCAAGGCTTGACGCACGACGTAGATTTTTTCTAGCTCTTCGGGATGGTAGAGCAGCTCTTCTTTGCGCGTGCCGCTCTTGATGATGTCGATGGCGGGATAGACTCTGCGGTCGGCAAGGCGCCGATCGAGCACGAGCTCCATGTTCCCCGTTCCCTTAAACTCTTCGAAGATCACCTCATCCATACGAGAGCCTGTGTCGATAAGGGCTGTTGCGATGATAGTAAGAGAGCCCCCCTCTTCGATATTTCTCGCAGCGCCAAAGAAGCGTTTGGGTTTGTGCAAAGCGTTGGCGTCAATCCCCCCCGTAAGGATCTTTCCTGAATGGGGCTGAACTGTATTGTAGGCTCTTGCTAGCCTTGTGAGAGAGTCGAGTAAGATGACCACATCATGTCCATATTCGACGAGGCGGCGCGCCTTTTCAATAGCCATCTCCGCAATTTGCACGTGCCGCTCTGGAGGCTCATCGAAGGTAGAAGAGACCACTTCCCCTTGGACGCTGCGGATCATATCGGTGACTTCTTCCGGACGCTCATCGATAAGGAGTACGATTAAAACAACTTCCGGGTGATTTACCGCAATCGAATTTGCGATATTTTGCAAGATGACCGTCTTTCCCGTGCGGGGTGGCGCCACAATCAGGGCGCGCTGTCCCTTGCCGATGGGAGCTGTTAGGTCGATGACGCGTGTGGTGAATTTTTCTTTACTCGTTTCCATCACAAGGCGTGTACTTGGATAGAGAGGCGTGAGGTTTTCAAAGAGGATCCGCTCATGCGCTTTATCGGGATGGGTATTGTTAATTTTTTCGACTCTGAAAAGGGCAAAGAATTTTTCTTTCTCTTTAGGAGGACGGATCGCCCCATATACAGTATCTCCCTTTTTAAGGTCGAATCTGCGGATCTGCGCAGGAGAGACATAGATATCTTCTGCAGAGGGGAGGTAGTTGTAATTGGGTGAGCGCAAAAATCCAAACCCATCGGGAAGAACCTCTAAGACTCCCTCTCCCACAAGGATCTCCCCCGGCTGGTAAGAGAGGTACTTTACGATCTCGAAGACGATCTGGGATTTGGCGAGGGCCCCCAAATTTTTCAGCCCCATATTTTTGGCAAAGTGATATAGCTGATCTACATTCATCCTCTGTAGATCTGCAATCTTTGTAATCGACTCAGGGCGAGGTTCTGCTTGCTTGGGGTGTTCTGGATCATGGGATTCGTGGATTGCATCTTCTGGATTCATGGGAAAATCATCTCTTGTGAATGAGTTGGAAATAAAGTCTGCGAGCTTGGGCTTTTAGCTGCTCGATGGTGCCATCATTTTTAATGACATAGTCGGATCTAGCAGCCTTTATCTGGGAGGGAAGTTGTCTTTTCATGCGCAAATCAAAAAAATCTTTTGTGAAACGTTCTTTGCAAT
>JAHFTN010000038.1 GCA_023269365.1 Chlamydiota bacterium
GAAGACTGATGGGACATAATGCGCAGAAGCTTGAAGAGCTTTTGCCAGATCGATGGAGTCAAGCCAGAAACAGTCAAAAAACAACGCTTTGCCAACCTGTCTAAATTAGACGCTTACGTAGAAGGAGTCCAGGATGGATAAAATTCGTAGTTCTCATCGCAGATGCAATACCAAATGTACCCTAGATAAATTCGCAAGGCGTAGACTATGTATTCTTTCCCTTCTTGCAGAAAGAATTCTTCATAGGAAATTTTGTAGTTTTTTACTATTTGTTGCGGCAAGGAGTTTGCTTTATTTGTGGTGCATTCTATTTTCATAATGTGTTTTTAATTATTAATCTTCGTTGAGGCAAGTATTAGAAAGGCCTGGGATATTTTCCCAATAAATTTTTTCAGCTTCTATTTCAATTTTACTAACATCATTCGTACGTAAGCGCGGTTTGGGGGGCCAGTTTTTCCATTCGATAAGTAGAAAGACTTTATTACTATCAATTTCAAGGTCGAGAATTTCCCCATCGTCATAGTCTTTCCAGGGTATTTCTTTATCTTCTTTATCATCTACTTTGATCCATTTGATCTCTATTAGATGTAATTTTCCTTTTAAAGCATTATCTTCAGATAGAATTTTTCTATCTACGGGTTCATCCAATGAGATCTCACAGCTTCGAAGAAAAAGTTCCATATTATTTTCTTTTCTTTTCATGCCGATGAAACCTCCATCGTGGAAATAACTTGTATATTTTTTAATGTTCATCAATTTGTCTTCTTGTTTATTCATAAAGGATATAAATGAGATGGGTCACTATGTTCAGGCACTGGGTTATCATTTGCATCTAGATACTCATCGAACCTATTTGTGGCATTAGGATTAGAGCGATGCCAATGAGATTCCCCTTTATGACCTGGTGCCCCTGCTTTCCCTTCATCGTAGCGCAACTTTTCTCCTGTAGATTTATTTTCAAAAGATCGATGGCCTTTTTCTTTAGCTTTTGGATGAGAAGTTTCTTCCCAATTAGAATCATTTAATAATTCATCTGGATTATTAGGTAAACGCTCATCGAGTTGTTTCTTTTTTCCTATATCTAGCGATTGATTCAGCAGGTATTGGGAAACGCCTCCGACATGTTGAACCATTTCATGAACTGCTGAATTAAAATTTCTTGAAAACTCGCTGTTTGAATGGCGATGTTGGTGTTCAAGTTCATAACTTACATAAGCGGTTACTGCTGCAATAGCGACCACTTTCCAGGTTAGAGCTAATAACGGAATTGCAAAGATAAATTGGCCATCTGGGTCGCTGTAGCGAAAGGGGTTATTGAAAACGTATTGATAAGGGTTAGCGCTGTCGATGAGGCCTGCGGGGTCGGGGGTTAGCCATCGAGCGGTTTTGGGGTCGTAGTAACGCTTGCCAAAGTAGATGAGGCCAAGTTCTGGGTCGAGGCGCTTTGAGGCAAAACCCCAGGGATTAGGGTCTTGTGGGTTGGTTTGTAGCGATTCGCCAAAGGGGGTAAAGTTGTAACTTGTTGTAATTGTTTTCTTAAGATCAATTAGACGACGGATGTTTCCTTGAACGTCAAGCAAGGGCGCAAAAATTTGATTTTCTACTTCAATGCTGATTGTGGTGGAGGGCAGCCCTAGGACTCTTAAGTTTTTGGGTTCGTTAGGGCTGGAAAAAGCGCCGATTTCGTTTTGATCATCATAGAGATAATATTCGTGACTTAATGGCTTCCAAGCGCAAGGAGTTGGGGCGTAGACGATTTTGCTGGATCTTCTTCCTAGGGGATCATAAGCAAAAGAGATCTTTTTTTCGGGAAATGTAATGTCGGTTAATTGATTGAGGGAATCGTAGGTTAGGAGAGGAGTATTGAGGAGTTGATTTCCGTTGAGGTCGTAGGGGAAACAGGAGAGTTCGTTGAGGCTGTTAACTTTGTGTGTTTTTTCACTTTTTTGAGTTCTGTTGTAGAGGGAATCATAGGTGTAAGCGGTGGATTGGTTGGGAGTAGTTTCAGAAGAGAGCTGAGAGAGTCCGTCGTAGGTGTAGTGATGTTCTACTGTGTCTGTAATAGTGCTGATTAAATTGCCAGCTGGGTCATAGGTGCATTTTTGGGAAAAATAGGGGTTAGAAATAGAAGTTTTTTGTTTTCTTAGGTCTGTTGTATGGTCTGTTAATCCTAAATTTCCTATTAGAGTTTCTGCAACGAGATTGCCTTCATCATCATAGCTTTCGTAGGTGTGGGTATAGAGAGGTTCTCCTTGATTAGAGAGTCGTATAACTTGTCGCAAGAATAGAGGATCATAGGTGTAAAGAATTTCTCCTTGGCTGGCCATTTTTAGAGAGATGGGGCGGTTAAAAGCGTCATAATCTTTTCTCACTTCCAAACCATGGGGGAAGATTTCTTGAGTTACATTCCCAAAAGGATCAATGGTTCGTTTGATGGCAATATTTTGGCTCTCGTTAAAGGCATATCTTAAATGCCCTAGTTTATCGCATTCAAAAACATGGTGGATTTTGTCATCGGAAGAATCTAAATGGCTTATGAAGCCAAGTGGATGATAGGTGTAGAAAAGGATGATGCCATCTGGAGAGGTTTTGGTGGACCTTTTTCCTGAGGGCAAATAAGTATAGGTGGTTGCTCTTGCATCTTTAGTCCCGAAGGCGCGTGTTATGCTTTCTATCTTGTGATTAGGGGTATAGGTGTATTGGATTGTTTGAATGGTTTTAAAATGGGTGTTTTCGTAGACATGGTCTTGTTGATAGAGGAGATTGCCTTGAGGGTCGTGGGTCGTATTTTGGCAGGAGATAAGGGCTCTTTGAGGATTTAAAATTTTTGTTTGTGCAAGGCGAGCTAATGCATCGTGGATTTCGATAGTAAGGATGTGACGAGGGTCGATGAATGTGGTTTGCAAGACTCTTTGATTTAAGGGGTTTATATAGTGTTCGTTGTAGAGTGTTTTGCTGATGTATCCCATTGCATCTGTATGCTGGATGCGTCTACAAAAAGAATCGTAGAAAAAAGTTTCAATAGCTTCTTTCCCATTGATATAACGCGTAATGGTTTTTTGATTTCCATCGGCATCGTAGGAAAAACTGATTTTATGGAGGGTGTTGCTAGAGAGGTCTGTTTTGTGTTCTTCTAGGATTTGCCCTTCTAAATCTCTTGTATAATGGATTAGGAGGGTGTTATCTCCATTGTGTTTGCAAGTGGTAGAGAGCCATCCTAAAGAATCATAGGCAAAATCAGTGACATGACCGCAAAAGTCTTCTCGGATTTTTCTTCCAGCACCATCGTAAGAATAGTGTTTTAGATTGCCTTCTTTATCTGTTTCAGTGAGAAGGTTAAAACCTTTATATATAAAAGTTTCTTCAGCAAGAGGGGTTCCATCGGCTGAGACATAGATCTTTGAAAGGACTCTATCTAGAATATCATTTTTATAATCAATTGTGAGGCCGTCTGGATCTGTGTGACGGATGAGTTTTCCATTTTTTGCATATCTGAAGTGCTCTTTTCCTCCGTTGGGATGGAAGATTTCACTGGGAGCTCCATAAGCATTATATTTGTAGATCGTGGTATTTCCATTGGGATCTGTTTTGGCGAGTTCTCGCCCAAAGGGATCGTAATTTGAGAAGGTCGTGATGGCAACTGCTGATCCGTCTATGGAAGCAATAGGAGGAAAGTCTGTTTTTGTGATCTTGCTTACAAGAGGATCGTATGTATAGAGCGTGCTGTTTTGAAAAGGGTCTTTTTTGAGGATCTGACGGTCATAAAAATCATATTCTGAAGAGGTGATATGAACGATGCCGTCATCGCCTTTTTCGGTGAGCTCGCGAAGGCGTCCTTTTATATCGTGATGGAAGGTTTTTCGAAGCCTATTGGAGAAATTGGTAGATGTTTCAGGTCGCCCTTTTGAATCATAGGTATAGGTCGCTCTCTGGCCTAAGGAGTTAGTTTCAGAAAGAAGATCTCCTCGTTCGTTGTAGGTTTTGAGGAGGGTATAGGCGTGTTGTCCATTGGCATCGTATACTCTTTCCTCAGCTATATTGCCTTGCCCATCGTAGATTAAATGGCTTTTTTTTAGTTTTTTTTCAACCCCTTCTTCCCAGTAAGTTTTTTCAATCCATTCTGGCATGTGAAGGAAGGGAGCAGATGGGCGTAGGACGTAAGTTGTTAATATTCTTTGGGTAACTTGTGATAGGTTGTGACTATCTTCGCTTATTCCATCGTCGGAGATCTCTTGGATGAGATTGTTGCAGTCATCATAGATGAAGAAGGTGCGCAAAATGATCTTATCTCGGTCTTTTGTAAGTTTTGAGATAACGAGGTTGGTATGGGGAAGATAAGAAAAACAAATGACTTTTCCATTTTCACTCTCTTCCCTTAGAAGGAGATTTCTCCCTTCTTCAGAAAATGTTTTTTTAGTCGTAAAGGTCTCTTGATTCCCTTCTCCTGTTAGGTCCCCAGTAAAGCTTTCTGAAATTGGATTTCCAAACTTATCGAATTCATAGGATTTTTTATAAAAAATATTTTTCTCTCTATCTCTCATTTCAATAGATTTAAGCCAATTTTTATCATCCCAAGAAAAAGACTTTTCCTTTTTGAGCCTTTTATCTTGTCCAAAATATTGGATTAAAGTGGGGAGGAGGTTTTTTGAAAAATGATAGACAATAGAGGTCCCATCGCTGTTTTCAACTGTTGTTGTCCCTTTTTTGACTCCTGCAACAGGTGGCTGATAATTTAATGTATAGACAGGCTCAAAAGCGTCGTTTTTGCCTACGGGTAATAAAAGCTGATGGGTTTTGAAGTGCTGAACATCCTCTCCAAAGCCCGTGTTAAAAGTGGTGAAAATGCTGTCTCTTCCCGAGTAAGACCTTAAAAGAAAGTTGTCGCAGTAATCTAAGGTTTCATGCCGGTCAAAGGGACTGCTTACTGAAGAAAGAGTAGGGGGACAAATAAATTTATACTTACCTTCAAAATTGTGGTGCCTGTACTTGTGTTTGTCTTTGACTTTGATGTGAAGGGGTTTTCTTTGATAGCTATAGTCGACGGCTGTTCCAGAAGAGGAAGTGAAGTGGCAATGACTTTCCCAGGGAGAACCATCGATACGAATAGAGGCATAAACAAAGCGCTCTTGAGGGTCCAAACTTTCTACGTAGTTGAGTCGCTCTTTGTCGTTATAGCGATATTTAAGCACTTTCCCATTGGGAAGAATTTCTTTTTCTAGAAGATAAATTTGGGTAATTCGTGTTTCTTGTCTTTTTTTATAATAACACCGAGTGGTTCCATCCGTTGCATATACGGTAATTTTATTTTCTTCATAGGATATGCGAGTGTTTCTGGGGTCATAATTCCCATGAGGAGCATCTCCAGCTGCATTACTTAATGCATACGAAGGGGAAGTTAATGTCGTGATAGAAAAATTAGGGCCAGATAAGCAAAACTCTAACGCTACTCCATTCGGCTCTGTAAGAAGAACTGTCATGGAACGAGGAGTAAATAAGAGTTTTAAGTGAGGGAAAAATTGCCAACCTTTGTAATTGTGAGCTACGTGTTGGTAAAGGTGGTATTTGTCCCATTCTTTTTGGGTGTATTTGTATTGGGGAAAAGAACAGGGTATATGAGGGGGGATATAAGTACGAAAGAGGGTGATGCTTTGAGCCCCATTGACAATCAGATCAGTCTGCCTTAATATCGGATGCCCGCTCAAAGGACTTATTAGCCCTCCGATGAGATAACTTGGTTCACTGCTTAGAGCTGCTATTTGCTCGGGAGAAGAAAGGAAAAACTCCTCTGTTGCTTCTTCTTCGTGAGGGAAGGCCGGAATAGATAAAAGGCAGCTGGCTAAGCATGCCAAGTAGCTTAAGTGTCGTATCATATCCCTACCTCCCTAACCGGAAACTGTATTCCTTAGGATCTAAGCGAAGAGGAGAATACTCGAAGGGGTTTTCTTAATGAAGAAAAAATCGATGGTTTTTCCAAATTTCCTTCTCCCTGCTGCTTAGACATACTTGAATACGTAGGCAGGCAGCAGGGAAAAGCGCGATTTTTTCTGCAAATGAAGTTTCGAAAGAGGTCTATTTCATGCCGAATGTTCTTTGGAGCCAGGAGAGGGAGCTGGGTTTTTCCCCCCAGGGGACCTTTCCGTTGTGGTCGATCCAGAGCGCTAGCACCTCGATAAAATAGCGGGTCAGTGTTTCGGTTGTTGTGTCTATAGCCAGAGGGGGTTGTTGTGGTGGTGTCTGGACATCATTTAAAATGATGCCTGCAGCAGAGGCGATCTTCTGCAGAGATTTAAAGGCTTTAGGGTTCTCGTTTTGTACTTGCTGCAGGAGAGTATAAATATTTTTTAAGGTCTTAGCATAAGCTTGAGCTTCTGAATACCAGGTGGTTTTAAATGAGGAATAGATCTTTTCTGCCTGAATCAACAGAGGGGAGAAGCGTTGTAATTTCTCGAAACGAATGATCTCTTCCCCAATAAGACGTTTCTGTTCCGAAGGGGCAGTCTTAGTTAAGTGAACCCTTATGGCTTCACAGAGAGGGCCGCAAGTTTCGTTTCGAGGGGTATATCCCCCTTGGATGTCGCGTAAAATACGCAGTTTTAGGGAAATGGGCACCTTTTCATACCAGTTTTTGTTCTTGATGCACCAGTCTTCGTTATTTTTTTTGAATTGGGAAATAGTAAAGTCTAAGGCATTTGTTTTATAATCTATGATGGAGTCGGCTTGATAAGTGTAGCTCAAAAGCGGTAATGAGGAGATTTGCATTGGGGAAATGGGGCTTTGTGTGCTGACGGGAGGTGCTTTACTAGCTGGATAGGGGTTAATTAGGCTAAAAAACCAGGCCCATACGGCTTGTGTAGGTTCAGCTCCAGGAAATGCTTGTACTCTTTCTGGTTGAATATCAAGATCGCTTCCGTCATAGGACAGATACAGCGTAATCCTATAATTCTGTTGAGCTGCATTTTGTAGAGAAATTTTATCAGCTGGGTCTTTAGATCCTAGAATAGCGCTGGCTGCCCGATTCATATTGACGGCGTGAGTATTTAAAAAGAGGATTTGTATAAAATGGCGCAGCCCTTCCAAGTGTGTAGGTCCGACGGTGATTGCCCTTGTATCTTTTTGGTTGTTGCTGTTGTCGAAATTGTAGGGAAAACTCCGCACAATAACCCAAGAGTACTCAGGCTTAACATGTTGTATAATCCGATCCGCTACTACTTCATTTGGAATCGCTTTGTCATAAATCCCTAGGGTTTGTGCTAAGCTAATTGTAGTCATATCGCACCTCGACGCATTAATTTATTCCAAAATACAGACAAAACTTTTTTAATGCATAGGCACAGAAGGAAAGCCTTTAAAAGTAGAGTTTGTTTTTTTACTGCTTCTTTAGGTTTTATCGGCTTAGAGAGCTCTTTTACGCGTTGTGTATAATCCACTTCCCTTTGAGGGGCATTGCATTCTCTGTAAAAAAAGAAGATCGTGTATAAATTTTCTGGGTCTTGTGCAGAGAAGCCAAAATTTGCCGACTCGGTCCCGCGACAAGGATAGTAACAATCATAGTCCCATTCTCGCACTAACCTTGGCAAAGTCTCGATGAGCTTAGAAAAGAGGCGCGCTTGTTTGGGAGTGTGATTTTGAGAGTAGGAAGCAAATAAATCGGGTTGGTCTTGGTGTTTGCGGATGCGGAGGACAGAACAAGGGCAGAGTTTTTTTGTTATGGGGTGAAGCAGGTGCTGACATTTGCTTAATCCCATACTCGCATACTCATCTATTCCAAAAAGTGCACTTGCTATGTTGAGAAGATGGCTATGGTCGGGTTGATGGTACTGGATTCCATCGGGGCAGGTGTAATATTTCTCGGGGCTTTTCTGAAAGAAAGATTGAAATAGTTGTAAATCACGTGCGGTTGGATGGGGAATTGAGGCGTGCATTGCATTGATGTATTTTCGCATAGTAGCGAGGTTGTCTGGAATGATAAGTACGGAAGGATTCGTAAGGGTCAGTGCAGAAGGGGTATTTCTCAGTTCTTGATAGAGAGATTCCAACTGACTAAATGCTTGAGTGGCTAGAGCAAATGTTTTTTCATCGATTGTTCCTTGTGAGCTGTAGCATTGGTATGCAAGGGAAATGACCTGCTCATAGCGATCGATGTCAGAGACAAGAGTAGTGTTATTCGTGGTTAGAGCGGTCATATTTCCTCTAAAAAGGGGTTATTTCGTATCGGGTCTCATCCATTGCAAAGTAAAGGGTGATTTTTGCAAGGGTGCGCAAAATGGCAAGGTCTTTCGGACGGCCCGATCCAAGGAGGGCTCCTGCTGCTGCTTCTAGTTGAGTAGGATCTATTTGCTGCTTTTGAGGAGCTGATGAGAGTCCTACTTTAATTTTCCGTGTTTTTATGGGCTGCTCAGATCCTTGAAAGGTGTAGTTTAAGATAGTTACATTGAGATAGCTTATTAATCCATCTAGAGTGGGGTGAGCTAAGATGAGATCTCCTATTTGGACATTGGGACTTTTTTCTTCATCATGGATAGATAGGTCGCGTGCGCGGTGTGATATAAAGGTTTTATTAGGACTATTCATCGAAAAAGTTTCTATGTCGCAAAATGGATAAGAAGAGGAAAAAATAATTCTTATCCCCCCTTGGTTTTTTGCTAGTATTTCCAGCTCTTTGTAATCGGATTCTTCATCAGATCCCAGAAGGGCTTTTACCGCAGCCCGGAGGTTTGATGTGTAGCGCCCTGGTTTAATAACGGGACTCAGGATCACTTCGATGATATGCGCTTTTTGCTGATGGGTTGTTCCATTAAAAATATGGGGTTTTATTCTTACACTTACAGACGAGACTCTATTTTGTAGTCTTGGGTTAGCAAGAATTTTATCTCCTATGGCAAGGCCATTACGGCCCACAAAACGTCGAGCTAGATCGATGATTGAACTATCAATGGCTATAGGTTCTTTTCGAGTCTCGCTGAGTAAAAGCGAGAGGTGGGCGTCGATTTCTTCCTGCGCGACAGGGTCTTCTTTGAGGAATTCCGCAGCACATGGAATTTCTTTAGGCCAATTTTTAGGAATTTTGGGAGGAGTTGCGCTAAGCTCGCGCAATACTTCAGTTTGTTCATAGCGGATGATGGGATCTTCTGGGGATGTTCCTTGAACAGTGGCGATAAAACGAATTGGCTTTTTTGAAATAGGGCAACAATATTTCTTTAAAATTCGATCATTATAAAAAAGGCTGGGGATCTTTTTTAAGTCAGCGATTGTTTTTGCTTGCACTGCTTCTTGAAATAATTTAGAGAAATTTTCGTCGCAACGGACCTCAATTCTGGGAAGAGCTCCCTCGTCAGACCCCAATAGATTTACCACGATGCGCCAGGCTATTGGTCTTGCTGTTTTGATCTGATGGCGGTGGAGCACAAGCAAGGCAACGGGTTGTGCAAGTGTCGCTATAAATTGTATCGTATTATAGGGCAGTGCATGTTGTTGGGGAAGCTCTTTAAAACAAGCATTGACGCTCCGAGAAGCGGCAATAACCGCATGTGCTATTAGATTTAATTTATCCTCATCCGTTATGAGGGGTTTACATTTAAGATGGGCAAGTTCGTGTAAGATGGGGGAGCCTTCTGCTGCGCAGATTATAAGCTGTTTTGCGCCAAGAGAAGCAATTTTGCGCATTCGAGATGCAATCTGTGCCCACTGAGTTCCGATACATAATGTGGACATGCTTATGAGAAGCGCTTTTTTAGAGGGGGGTAACTGCTCATTGGCATAACTGCGACGGATTTCAAGCGCATAAGCATGTACATTAATGCCATTGACCAGAGGATCTAATATACGAGAAGCTGCGGACATATCGAGTTTCCTTCAGTTCATTGAATAACTACGAGTCACTACATACGGGGCCAATGGGGGGAATGCTTTTACAGAGTAAAAACGGATGGCGCATAGGGCTGTAGAAAAGCTAAGGAATGCAGATAAAGTGGTTATTGCGTTGTCAAAAGATGCAAGAGGGTGTTTTTTTGAAATGCATAAGATGATTAAGGATGCAAGACAGGCATTATCTGCTAGAACATCTGTTGCTATAAACCATACCTTATCCCCAACTAGATTATTTATCCGTTCTTGCAAAGAAGCCATTTCTCCTCGCAACAGATCTAATCTGCTCTGAGGTAAAGTTGCATCTGGTCTTGTACATAAGTATGTTAAGGCTTTTGGCAGGCCATAAGAAATCGCCCCAACGAGTCCATAAACGGCAATGTTGTGTGTTGTCATACTAGTTCTCCTGTTTGTTGTAAAAAATAAATGAGAATTTGCTGATGGAATTGAAGGCGAGCATCAATTATGGCTCGTACAGCAGGAACTTCTTGAAGATCCCTAATTGTCATAGGGAGTCTTGTGGTTGGGGAACCTCGACGAGAGTCCCCATTTAACCAATTGTAAATGGCAGCTCTTTCATATAGAGTGTGACCATTAGGATCTCTTACGGGATCGCGAATAGGTTCACGTGTGATTAGACACATGTATTGTCTGAATATAACGTCATTATGTAAAGGGGGAGGGATTCGCTGTAAAGCTAGCAAATCATGCCATTCTGCAGGCTCTTCTACATCGGATTCTTGTAGAGGCGCTGGACTTAAAAATCTTCCTAACTCTTCGCAAACTACGCGCATACTAGTTGCAATGTTAGCGTATGTTGTTGCGCCCTGTATAGTCTTTCTACATTCCAGAGGGTCGATAAGCTTATACCCAATGAGTTTTGTAGAACTGGACTCTCCAGAATACACCGTTTCATAAACGGGCATTTGAGCTGTTGGATCTTCGTGATGTGCTTTTAGATATGCTTGCGCTTGATATCCTGACTCCTCGTAACGAACTCTAAGCATGTCCGCAAAAGGGGCAATGATTCCCTTGCTTAATACTCTGATAGCGCTTGTCGTGGTTCCATCTATATCAGGCTTCTGCAGCTCTAATTCGATGGGGATTCCAGCAGCCCTTGGGAGCTCTTCAAGCCGTTTAAGTAAGGCTAATTTTTCAGGGTTGGACCCATTTAGTAGCAGGCTTGTTTCAACGCATGTAAAACCTAATAAAGCAAGTCGATGAACAACAGAAGCCGTTTCCCATGTGGTATCAAGGTTTCTTCTTTGGGCAGAATCCCTTTTATTCATGGCTTCAACAACATTCAATATGTCGCCCACTGCAACGAGAACTCTTGCTGTAGAAGATGTAATTCCTGACATAATTTCTCCTGGGTAATTAATGTGGCTGCTATTTTCAGGGGGAGCGCATCAAATAACTGTCTAATCTGACCCCCTGTATTCCCCTACATATCCAGCAGCTCCCGCTAGAAAAAAATCCCCTTGAAGATTGAGGGATTTTGCGAAAAATTTTTCGTAAACCCCCATTTTTTGGGCTTAAAAAATAAGCAATTTTTGTCCGGTCTCTCTGTACAC
>JAHFTN010000039.1 GCA_023269365.1 Chlamydiota bacterium
ATTTGTGAGTTTCTTTTGCTAAAAAGGGGGCAAGTCATTAAACTTGTGCCCTCGCGGTCATGGCGGAATTGGTAGACGCGCTAGATTCAGGTTCTAGTCGGGAAACCGGTGGATGTTCGAGTCATCTTGACCGCATTAAATTTATTCATTAGAGACTCCAAGCTTCATTGATGAAATAAAACGCCTTTTCATTCTACCCAATGCAGCACGTTGCGGATGATCGACCAGCGTGTTTCTGGCACGGCGGCAATCTCCGTTCTTCCCTTAATCCATAGGTCGTACTGCTTTTCTGTGAAGCCTTGAGTCTTTTTCAATTCTAGCCACTGGTTTAAATAATTGGTGAAGCGGGGGCTGTCGTCGCGGATGGCATAGCTCAAGGAATCGATCCCGAGGCTCGGCTGGGGAAAGACGACCCGATGGTGGCGGTGCTTGAGGGTCCAGGCGATCGCCTCTTGCTCTTCCCATAAAAGAGCGATGTGGGGGTTGTCGAACTGGAATTCTTCATAACTATTTAAGAGGATGAGAGGGTGTTTGGGGAAGAGTTCTTTTGCAACCACCTCGAAGGAGGAACCTTTGAGGACGGCAATTTTGATCCCTTTCACTTTGTTAATCGACTGGATAGAGGAAAAAGATTTTTTCATCTTCTCTTGGACGATAAAGCAGAGGCGTGCACAGACGTAGGGCTCTGTGAAAGTCAGCGCTTTTAGCCGCTTTTCATTGATGGAGACAGCAGACATCGCGATGTCGTAGAGATGGGAATTGAGCTCTTCGATGAGGGTGGGGTAATGGAGAGGGACAAGCTCGAGTTGACAGCCGAGGTCATACGCTAGCTCATAGGCAAAGGCGATATCGTAGCCCACGATGTGTTGATCCATGTTAAAAAAACAAAAGGGTGCTGTTTGCGTGTCATAGCCCACGCGCAGAGTTTTTGTGGACAAGATCCGATCGAAGGTGTCGATGGAGCTAGAGGAAGGGCTTGCCTGCGGATTAATGATGAGGGGAATATTGGATGAGATGCTGAGCTCGTAGATGCTTTTGGTGTCGTTTTTAATTTCTGGTAAGAAATGGAAAGATTTGATTCCTGTGAATATGAGGAGGATGGGGAGGAGTGTGAAAGCGCTTTGTTTTAAAATTTTAGAGAAGTTCAATTTAATTAGATTGCGGCAAGCGAGTGTAATAAATAGGGACAGGGAGGCGATTTCGATCACAGAGACCATCGATTGAAAGCCGGAAGTAAAGGGGAGTGTTGTTAAAAACAGGTTGACCGCCTCTAGAGGGAGGCCTAACGCATCCAAGGTAAAGGTCAAGCTATTGATCCAAGAGCCGAGCCCCACAGCACCTAACCCATTTAAAAAAGCGGTGATAAATAGCCTGAATTGGGAAGTGAGTGCGAGGGGGATGCTGTAGGAAATAGAGACGAAGAAGACAAAGGCGGTAATAAATAAAGAGCCTAAAGGGAGGTTAAAAATCACAGAAACGGTTCCTTGAATCTGATTTTGTGCTTTAGTATCGCGAGGGTCGAGCCTTTGCGTTTCTGCTTTTAACAATTCAATAATATAGGGAAGACATACGATGACCACGTTTGTCGTATAAGCGAGGACTAGGATAGGGAGGATCTGTTGAATCCAGCGATACGAGGGGATCGATGTGAGCATGTAGGTAAGCCGAGGGAAGATCCAAAAGATGACGAGGCACAGCACGAGGATATAGAGGATGATATAAGTGCTGACTTGTTTGACAGTGGAGAGTTGGATCGTCCCTACCTGGTTGGAAATAATTAAAAACGTGCCCCAGGGAGTGATGCGCGCAATCCAGGAGGTGGCCTTGGTTAAAGTCGCCACAAGGTCAGCAAAAGCCTTCATGATGACCTCTTTGTCTTTAATCGAGATCAAAGCGATCCCCACAAGCAAAGAAAAGATCACAATGGCAGGGACGATGTTATTGGTGAGATCATAAAAAATATTATCGGGGATGAGCAGTTCTGCGAAGTTGAGCTTGGGAGTTTCTCCCGAAAGGTAGCCTCCAATTTGCATAGAGGCGGGCTGTGGCAGAAGAGCATGGATCGAATAGATCATGAGAATGTTAATCGCAAAGGCAATCCCGATAAAGATAAGCCCTTCTTTGAGGATCTGCTTCGCTTGGGAAGAGCTGAGTTGTCCCACCCCTTGCATAATCGCTACGATGAGGTAGGGGACGGCTGTAATTTTAAGGATCATGATGTACGCGTCGGCATAGGGAGCAAAGATATCACATAGCTCGCCAAAAAAAAGACCGCAGAGGATGCCGAGCACTGTGGCAATAAGCATCTGAAAAGCGAGGGACATTTTGAATAATTTCATGGGGAGATATAATTATTTCTATCTCTTTATAAAAACAGTGTTGAACAGATTTAAGCAACTAAAAATTTGAAGATAGAGTGGGGGGGGTTCCTTCTATTTCTAGGTTGGGGTATACTCCTTTTCGCTATGTTAAATGTAGAGATAAAAAAAGACCAGACTTGCTCCTATACCAAGAGAGCGCTTCTCGCTATGAATATAACGGGAGAGCCTCTCAATGCCCTGTATACCCTCCTCCCCATCATTTTATATAAACATTTAAATGCAACTCCATTAGAAGTTTCTCTTTTTATTACTTTAAGGCCGTTGTTTGCTTTCTTTTCTTTTTATTGGAGCTCCCATCTTCTATACTATAAAAATAAATTGGTTTCTAACCTCATCGGGGCGTGGACACTGTCTCGATTGCCCTTTATTTTGCTTTTTTTCTTCCCCACTTTTTGGGCTCTTTTCTTTGCTGCAGCGGTGTACCAACTGTTCAGTAAAGCGGGGCTTCCCGCATGGATAGAAATTCTCAATAGAAATATCCCCAAAGAACCAAGGGAGCATCTTTTTACGGTATATAGCGCAATCGCCTTTCTAGAGGGGGTGGCTTTGAGTTTTGTGATTGGAAGGATGTTAGATGCGAATTCAGAGCAGTGGGGCGCTATTTTTTGCGTAGGAGCTTTGCTGGGCCTTTGCAGCCTCTTTTTCATCAGAAAAATCTCTATTCCCTTAGACACCACAGCTTCTATGCCCTTGCCAAATAATCGGATCCTTTTTCCCTGGAAAGAGGGGTTTCGGCTCATGCGCGCTAGACCCGACTTCGCTCGGTTCCAATGGGGGTTCATGGCAGGCGGCGGAGCGCTAATGTTGATGGCGCCGGCGCTTAATATGTTTTATGTCAAGCAACTCTCTGTTTCTTATTCAGCGATGACGTTTGCTCGGTTTGCATGTATGGGGATTGGGGTGGCGCTCTCTTCTTTGATATGGAAGAAGGGACTTAAGCGGTTTCCCCTCCATCTCCTTGTGGGGATCGTCTTAGTGGGCTTTTGTCTCTTTCCCCTCGCATTGCTTGCAGCTCAGGAATATAAGCCTTTTTTATATATTGCCTTTTTCATCTACGGAATTGCTCAGGCGGGGTCTCAAATCCTATGGAATCTGTCGGGGACTTTATTTGCAGAAGAGGGGAACAGCGCGCCTTTTACCAACGTGAATATCCTCATGCTAGGCATCCGAGGGTGTATCCTCCCTTTACTGGGCGGAGTATTGTGTGAGCTTACGGGCCCTGTGCCCGTTCTTGTATTGGGAGCCGGTATCATGGCTTTCGGATTATTTTACATGGTGAGAAACCGGCGCCCTCGTAAGAACGAAGAGCGCCAGATGACACCTTAGCGAACGTCAGTTTTGCTCTCGGCAATCTCTTGAGGAGGGGCCGCGCTCGGAGAGGCAGCTTCTACAGTTTCTTGAACAACAGGAGCCTTGTTTTTAATGACTTCAACCTCGAAGGTGAGTAGGGAGTTGGGAGGCAGGTAGCCATTGGTCCCATAAGCGAGATCGGGGTGGATATAGACGGTGCGCTTTTCCCCTTCCCTCATTCCGATGAGGCCGGCTCGCAAGCCGGGGATCACCTCATCCAAAGAGATCGCCTCTTCTTCTTTCGAAGAGCCAAAGACAGAACCATCGAGGTACTTTCCACAGTATTTGATCAGAGGGGAATCGTGCTCTTGTAGGGTTTCTCCCTTCCCTTGTTCTACGATCTTGTATTGTACCTTGCCCTCTTCAACAGCCACCATCCCTTCTGTCTTGGCGTTGTCTGAAAGGAAAGACTCTGCGCACTTCAAATTTTCTGCGCACTGCTGTTTAAAGACACTTTCTTGGGCAGCGGAGATCGCTTGGATACACTCCATCTCTGTCATGGGGGACTCTTTGCCGGCAATCGCGTCTTGTAATCCCTTAATCACTTGGGCCATGTCGAATTTGACTCCAATGGTTTCGAGATTTTTCCCGATCACATGCCCAAAAGCTTGCGAAATTTTTACAATATCAACAGCTGGAGCTTCTGTCACTTCTGCGACAGGGGCTTTTGTCTCCACAGCAGCAGTTTCTTCCGCAGTTAAACTAGAAAAAACACTCAGTGCGCACAGGGAAAAAATAATAACATTTCTTTTCATAACATCCTTTGGGGTGTATACCATTGGCTCCAATGGTATTTTTTTGTTCAGTTAAAGCCAAGAGTTATTTGGAAAAGGCGCCAAATTTTGGCTGTACTAGTTTAATGAGATCTTCCCCTTTCATGAGGATCGATTCAGTAATAAGGCCGCAATTAAATGCGACGGGCCCCATCGTTTGGATCTTTTCTTCAAAAAATGTTTCTAGGTTCATTAAGTTCCCGAAGGGAGGGACCCCTCCGATGATAAGGCCAAAGCGCTCTAAAATAATAGCGGGGTCTTCAAACTCACATTTTTCTCCAACAAGATCGCTGATGAGTTTCATATCGAGTTTTAGATGGGCAGGGAGATTAAATTGATAATTTTTCTTGCTGTTTTTCCCTCTGAGGATGAGCGCTTTGATCCCTTGGTCTGTAGAGCCGCGCACTTTTGCCGACTCTTCAGAGGTAAGGGTTGCTTCATGAGTAAGTTGTTTGAATTCCATCGTATGAGCCCGCAGCTGCCGAATGATTTCATTGCGAATATTCTCCCCTCCGAAGAAGAGATGTGCTTTGATCCTATTCCCGGCAATTCGTTTTGTGTCAGAAGGGAATAGGGAAGTTTCTCTGATATTTTTTAATTTAAGCAAGGTCATGGTCAACCTTTCTAGCCCCATGCCAAAGCCGCCGTGGGGAGGCATTCCACATTTAAAAATGCTAAGGTAATCTTGAAAATTGGCAGGATCCATCCCCTTTGAGAGGATCCCCTCGACCATTGATGCATAGGTGTGACGCCTCTCTCCTCCCGAAGTGATTTCAGTGCCAGCGCACAGAAGGTCAAAGGTATTGGTTAAATGGGAATTGCCCTCTTGAGGAAAAGCATAGAAAGGGCGCTTGCTCGTCATCCAATCTGTGACGAAGATCAGATCGGTCCCATATTCTTCTTTGGCATAAGCGCAAAGGGCTTTTTCAGCAGCGGGACTTAGATCGCTTTCTTTTCGCTCATCGATCCCTGTGCGATTGTAGTAGATTTCTTGGGCTTGAGCGAAGGTAACGCGAGGAAAGGAGATCTCCTCTGGGGCTGAGATGATCTGATGATCTAGCACAGCAATTTCTAAAGCGCAATGCGTGTGTAAATGTTTGAGGATCGATTTAATACACCCCTCTTGAATGGTGAGGATTTCGTGCCAGTGTTCAAAAAATCCCATCTCAAATTCGAGCTGTTTTCCTTCTGCAAGGTGGCGCGTCGTATGGGAGGGTTCAGCACGAAAAAAGGGCATGAGGGCAAAGACCCGTTCGTTGACCCCTACCATCATCTGCTTATAGAGCTGGCTGCTCTGTGCTAACGTGGCACTGTACCCAAAGTAGTCGACGTTGAAAAATTCAGCGCCCCCTTCAGAAGAGGCTCCGATGATGTTGGGAGCGAAGTACTCCACCGCCTGGATCTGATCATGCATATAGAGGCGGTAGGCATGGACAATTTCTGCTTGGATCTTAAATACCGCTTGGAGTTTATGATTTCTAAGAGAAAGTGGACGGTGATCTAAAATGAAGTCTAAATCGGAAGGGATTTCCGGCTTAGTGTATTCGACAGGAGATACTTCTTGGATCGCCACCTCCACGGTGATGGCTGGATTGACAATTTCCATTCCAAGGCCCGCTTGGGAGGAGGTGACAGCTTTTCCATGGATCTTGAGGATGGAACCGGGCTGCAGGGGGGCTACTTTTTGAAATTCTGATTTATCTTCGATCACGACCTGGGAAAACCCTTTAAAGTCGCGCACAATTAAAAAATGGATTTTCCCCAAGGAGCGCACAGCATGTAACCATCCCCGTATGTAGACGAGCTGACCGCTGTGGCGTGAGAGTTCAGAAGATAGGGTGCGTCGCATAGAATTATCCACCTAGTAGGGTAACAAGGGAGTTGAGGGGGCAGTCAACAGCTTCTCTTGTTGCCATTGTTTTGAGCTGCACAATGCCTGTTTGTAACTCTTGATCTCCCATCACAACGGCATAGGTGGCATTGAGGTGGTGGGCGAGTTGCAGTCCGCTTTGAATTTTTTTGCCACTTAGATCGATCTCTGCAGAGACCCCTTTGTGGCGCAGTTGAGAGACGAGATCAAAACTTTTTTTCAGTGCCGTGTCTCCTATGGGAATGAAAAAAATCTGTGGGGGGGAGGGAAGGGGAAAGGCGACGTTTTGCTTGAGCATCGTTTGCAAGATCCTCTCTATTCCCGTTCCAAATCCTATGGAGGGAAAATGGGGCCCGCCGAAACTTTCTGTCAACCCATCGTAGCGCCCTCCGCCTCCTATCGAATTTTGGGCGCCGAGAACTTGTGCCGTTACTTCAAAGACCGTCTTAGTGTAATAATCCAAGCCGCGCACGAGCTGAGGATTTACCGTGTAGGGGATCTGTAGGGCATCCAACCCTTTTAACACAGCATCGAAATGGGCTTTTGTCTCCGGGGTTAAATAATTTCCAAAAAGAGGAGCTCCTCGTAATAATTCTTGATCGCGCGGGTCTTTTGAGTCGAGGATCCTCAATCTATTTTTATGAAAGCGGACCTGACTCTCTGCAGAGAGTTTGGAAAATACAGGCGTTAAAAATGCAGAAAGAGCTTCTTTGTAAGCCTCTCTTGAGGTCACATCTCCTACAGAATTGATCTGCACATGTAAATTTTTCAGCCCCAAACGGCGGTAGAGTTCACAGACGAGGTCGATGAGTTCTACATCTTGAGCTGCAGTCCCCATTCCGATTGCTTCTGCTCCAAACTGGTGGTGTTGGCGAAACCGTCCCGCCTGAGGGCGCTCGTAGCGAAACATCGGACCTATGTAAAAAAATTTGTGCAATCCCGGCTGCGCGTAAAGCTTGTGTTCCAAAAAGGAGCGCATCACAGGGGCTGTCCCCTCAGGGCGCAGGGTCATCGACCTCTCCCCCCGATCTATAAAGGTGTACATCTCTTTTGTCACGATATCAGAGCTGTCCCCCACGCCGCGCACAAACAACTCCGTCCTCTCGAAGAGGGGCGTTCTGATCTCTTTAAACCCATAGTCAGAGGCGGTCTTTCTCATCACGCTCTCTACGTATTGCCACCGGCTAGACTCTTTCCATTTGTCCTCTTCTTCTATTTCGAAGGGGAGGATGTCGAAGGTGCCTTTGGGGATAGAATAATCCATATTTATGACCGCAATTGAGGGGTAGAGAGAATTGTAGCGTTTCTGGTGCGAGTTTGCAACTTTTTATGGTCAAAGTCGAGCTTAGAGCAGATTCCAAGGAATGGCAAGGGTGTGCTCATCGAGTTTGTACACCTCGGATCCTGCGTAAATGATTAAGCCTGGCATGACCTTGCTTTTAGAGTAGGTTTCTCTGAATGCTGCTAACCCGGAAAGATCGTTTTTTGTTAAGACGGTTTTACATTTCATTTCGATGGGATAGAGCTTCCCCGAGCGCTCTAGGATTAAGTCCACCTCAGCGCCTCCAGAGGTGCGCCAATGGTAGGAAAGAGGGGCAGGAGAGAGTGTGGCAAATTGTTGGTGGATGTAATTGATAGCCCACGTTTCAAATAAGGCCCCTAATTTGGGGCTTTTTGCAAGTCCTTCTGGAGATTCGATGGTTGCTAAATAACAGGCAAACCCAGTGTCTTTAAATACCCCTTTTTTCTTTCCGCTCAGGCGCTTAATTGTATTTCCATGGTAGGGAAATAGCTCGAACCACTGATACGTGAACATGAGAAGATCGAGCCATCTTCTTGCCGTTTGTGGAGAAATGCCAATCTCTCTTCCCATCTGAGAGGCGTTTATTTCTTGCGCCGTTAAGGAAGCGATGATCCCTAAAAAGCGATCAAATTCAGATACGCTTTGAATATTTTCCATCGTGCGGATGTCTCGATCGATATACGTCTGCAGGTAGGATTGAAAATAGCGGGAAATTTGCGTTGTAGGCAACTCAACGGTGCCAGGAAATGTCCCTCGAAATAAAAATTCCACAAGGGGAGGGAAGGAGCTAGGAAGAGTTTTTCTTCCTTTATAAAACAAAGAAGGGTCTTCAAGATAATAAGGCAGCCATCCCTCTTCTTTCCCCTGGCCCAATAATTCTTGTGGCGTAAAATTATCGAGATGAAAAATAGCGACACGCCCTGCCATGCTCTCTGCCACAGTGCGCAGCATACTAAAATTTTGCGACCCCGTAAGAAAATACTGCCCTTTAGCTTCACTCTTATCCATTTTTTGCTTTAAAGAGGCGAGCAATTCAGGTGCATATTGGATCTCATCGAGGATGAGTGGCGCAACAAAAGATTCCAGAAAGAGATCGGGGTCTTGCCTTGCTCTATAGACATCTTGAATCGGATTAAAGACAAACGTTTTGATCTGGGGTAGCGCATGGGAAAGCAGGGTGCTTTTCCCGACTTGGCGAGCCCCAAGGAGAAGAATCGCCTTAAAATAGTAAGCAGATTCGAGGATTTGCTTTTCTAGGTGCCTGGGCAAGTAATTCATATACCTTGTATTCTAATGATGCCATGGACAATCTGCAAGCTAAAAAACTCATCATGCTTATAATGAATTAGTTGCGCTTTTTCGGGCGTCTTAAAAGGGGATTTTGGTAGACTGGCTCCTTATTTTTAGGAATTTTAGGTGGGGCTTATGCAGACTCAGGAACTTTCATTGCTGGAAGTAAAGAAATTCACGCTCAAGACGTATGCCGATGAGCGAGGGTTTTTTCGGGAGACGTTTCGCTCTTTCCCCTATTCTGCTCTTGGTATCACGTGCGATTTTGTGCAAGATAACCACTCGATGTCTAAGAGAGGGGTGATTCGGGGGATGCATTTTCAAAGATCTCCAGGACAGGCAAAGTTAGTAACGGTGGTGTGTGGTAAAATTTTTGATGTGGTGGTCGATGTGCGTTCTACAAGCCCTACGTTTGGGAAGTGGGAAGGGGTGATGTTGGATGGGGCCTTAGGAGAGCAGCTCTGGATTCCTGTGGGGTTTGCGCATGGGTTTTGCGTGTTGAGCGAGGAGGCGCATGTGTGTTATAAAGTAAGCTCTTTGTACAACGAAAACGAGGAGCAAACTTTTTCCTATAACGATCCGTTTGTAGGGATCGAGTGGCCTTGTGAAGATCCACTCTTATCGGAAAAAGATCGGAGGGCAAAATCGCTTCAAGAGGTGGTGCAATGAAGATCTGGATTATCGGGGCTTCTGGAATGGTGGGCTCTTCCCTATTGAGACTCTGCAAGGCTCAAGGGATTCTGGTTGTGGGAACGGGACATAGAGAGGCAGACATCTGTGATTTAAAAGAGATGAAGCGACAAGCGCATCACTTGCAGCCTACACACATCGTCAATTGCGCTGCCTATACAAACGTGGATAAGGCGGAAAGTGAGCAGTCTCAAGCTTTTTTGGTGAATGCGACGGGAGCAGAACATGGGGCTTTGGCGGCAAAAGAGGTGGGAGCGCGCTTTATCCACATTTCGACAGATTACGTCTTTGGGAGTGGTCAACACAGCCCTTTTAAGGAAGAAGACCTGTGTCACCCCATTAATGTGTATGGGAAAAGCAAGTTAGAAGGAGAAAAGAGAGTGTTAGATGTGATGCCAGAAGCTCTTGTGGTGCGCACCTCTTGGGTGTTTGGCTTGCAAGGAAAAAATCTTATCTCCTCGCTTCTGCAGCGTTTTTTCAAAGAAAAAATAATGCAGGTGGTGTCAGATCAGCAGGGCAAGCCGACCTATTGTGAGGATCTGTGTGAGGCGCTCCTTTTTCTTCTTCCCTTTTCTGGCATTGTGCACTTTGCCAATGAGGGAGGGGCATCGCGGTATGCGATTGCCTGTGACCTACTCTCCCTTGCGCGTCAAAAGGGGTTGGCTGTGCTTTGTGAAAAGATTGAACCTGTGTTAAGTTCTCAATTTGTGACGCTAGCAGCAAGACCTTCCTATAGTGTGTTAGACACGAGTTTGTATGCAAAAATGACCGGACAGCAACCCCGACACTGGCTCAAAGCTGCCGAGGAGTTTTTACTTCATGTTTAAGAGGTTGTTAGTGACAGGCGGGGCGGGATTCATCGGCTCTTCTTTTATCCGTTACGGCTTACAACACTCCTTGTGCGAGAAGGTGGTGAACCTCGATCTGTTGACCTACGCGGCCAATTTAGAGAATGTGGCTTCTGTTGCGACAGATCCTCGCTACTTGTTTGTGCAAGGAGACATTCGAGATGAGGCACTTGTAGAGAAGGTGTGTGTTGATGAGGGGATCGAGGCGATTGTCCACTTTGCAGCAGAGAGCCATGTCGATCGAAGCATTGTAAACCCTTCCCTTTTTTTTGATACGAACGTGAAGGGGACTCTCCATCTGCTCGAAGTGCAAAGGCGCTATCCCTTTGTGCACTTTCATCATATTTCGACAGATGAGGTGTATGGGAGTTTGTCTCATATAGGGACTTTTAATGAAGAGTCGCCTTGCAAGCCTAACTCCCCTTACGCTGCGTCTAAGGCGGCCTCTGACCATGCGGTCAGAGCATATGGGCATACCTATGGGTTGCCTTACACTCTTTCTCATTGCACAAATAACTATGGCCCCTGTCAGTACGGAGAAAAATTGATTCCGCGTATGGTGGAGGCCCTTTGTGATAAAAAACCGTTGCCCCTCTATGGAAATGGCCTTAATGTGCGCGATTGGATTTTTGTAGATGACCATTCTGCAGCGGTGTGGTGTATTTTAGAAAAAGGGAAGAAGGGAGAGGTGTACGACATCGGGGGGGAATGTGAGAGGAACAATAGGGAGATCATCGTACAGCTTATTGAAATTGTTGCAAAAATCACCTCAGAAGACCCAAATCGGCTGCGCTCTTGAATCACGTCAGTTTCAGATCGGTTGGGGCATGATTTTCGCTACGCGATCGAT
>JAHFTN010000040.1 GCA_023269365.1 Chlamydiota bacterium
TTGTGCTTTAAGCTCTTCTGAAAGTCCTTCAGCTCCTCCAATGACAAAGGAGAGCCTGGATCCACACTGGGTGATCCAACGGATAAAAGAGGAGGAAAATTCAGGGCTTGTGTATTGTGTTGCTTCAGAGGTAAGACAGAGAAAGGGCCCTTCCTTTTTAAGGGCATCTTCGAGTTGCGCTGTTGTTTTGTAGAGGAGCCACTCTAGAGTGAGGGCCCCTTTGAGGCGCATCTCATAAAGAGCCAGGGCCTCTTGGAGCCAGGGCTCTTTTGTCTTTCCCACAGAATAAATTTTAATTTTATACATATGCTAGCTCACCTTGTCTGGGACCCGAGCCCCGCTCTTTTTAATTTCAACCTCCCCCTCTTAGGGAGGCCCCTTCTTTGGTATGGGTTTTTATTTGCCTTGGGTTTTTTTGCAGGGTATAGGGTTCTCCTCTACTTGCTGCGTCGCTATTTTCTTTCAAAGGCCCCATTCTCCACAAGCTCCTTGGATTTAAAAAAAAAAGTCGCCTCTTTTGCAGACTCTTTAAGCTTCCATGTCATTCTGGGTGCTATAATAGGGGCTCGTCTAGGAGATCTCCTCTTCTACCAGGAGTGGAATACGTTTATGCGCCACCCGGCCTCGATCCTGGCGGTATGGGAGGGGGGACTTGCTTCCCATGGGGGAGCTGTAGGGATTCTCATTGCCCTTCTTCTTTTCTCTAAACGACAAAAAATCGCCTTCTGGACAGCTGTTGATATGGTGGTCATCCCGACTGCCCTTGTTGGATGTTTCATTCGGGTAGGCAATTTCATTAATCAAGAGATTTTGGGTACGGCTACAACGGTGCCATGGGGAGTGATTTTCATGCATCCTGTCGATGGAGGCGCCCTCATCCCTCGCCATCCTGTGCAACTCTACGAAGCGCTCATCTATACTGCTGTTTTTTGTATTCTGCTCCTCGTCTGGCGCCGTTCTCCCCCTTTTCAAATTCCAGGCAAAATGGCAGGCCTTTTTCTTGTCCTTATCTTTACTGCTCGCTTTTTCATCGAATTTTTAAAAGTAGAGCAGAGTGTTTCGATCTCCTCTCACAGTCCCCTCACCATGGGGCAGTGGCTCAGTTTGCCTTTTTTAGCTCTTGGGGTGTGGCTCTTGATGCGTAAAAAAAGAAGTGCTTGAGAATTTTGTGGAGAAACAAGAATAATGGGGACGCAAGCTAACAACTAGGGTAGGTGGATAATGAATCATGTGACAATTGCAGGGCATTTAGGTTCCGATCCTGAAGTGCGTTTTACTTCTTCAGGGCTGAAAGTGACAACACTGCGCGTTGCGGCAAGGGCGCGCCGTAGTGGGAAAGAGGAAACGATTTGGTGGAAGGTGACAGTGTGGGGAGAGCAGTTCGATAAAATTATTCCCTATTTTAAGAAGGGAAGTCCGATTGTTGTCATGGGTGAGTTGAGTAAGCCCGAGATTTTTACAGATAGAGAGGGGCGCCCTCAAGTATCGATGAACATCACAGCAAACCATATCACCTTTAGTCCCTTCGGACGCCCTGAAGGACACGCGGGAGCAGAAGGGGGAGCGGCAGCTACAGCCGGAGCGACTTCTTCAAGCGCGCCTGCAGTGACGCCAGGTGCCTTGGCTGATGTCTTTCAAGGGGTTTCTAGTGGAACTTCCTATGCGCAAGGGAAAGTGGAAGAGTCGTTTTCCGATGACGAGATCCCTTTTTAAGTTCTCTATAACTGGAATGTTCTATGCATAATACGGTGATTGCTTCTGCTAAAGAGCGGAAAAATGCAGACCTTGTTGTCGTACCCGTCTGGGCCGATGAAAAGGGAGCGCGCATCGCGAGTGAATCTAAAGAATTTGAGAAGCTCGCCCATTTTGCTCTGCAAGAGGGGGACTTTTCTGCTAAGGTCAAAGAGACTTTATTGCTTTACCAGGAGACGGGAAAAGAAAAACGGGTGTTATTATTGGGACTGGGGAAAGAGAAGGAGTGCGATGCAGAGACTCTGCGCTCTTGTTTTGGCTCTATTGTGAAGAGGCTCTCTTCTTTAAAGGTAAATCAGTTAAATCTGCTCCTTCCCAAGGTGCAGGGGATAAAATCAGACATTGTGTTGTCTTCTAGTGCAGAAGGATTTTTACTTGCGAGCTATTCTTTTGATCTCTTTAAGAAAAAAGAGGGGATCTCTTCCCTAGACAAGGTGTGTTTTTGCGGCTCTTCTGACGGGGCTTTACTTAAAAAGGTAGAGTGGATTGTCAAAGCGGTAAATCAGGTGCGAGACCTTGTCAATGGGAATGCCGATGATGTCAATGTCGTGGCACTCAAAGAGATTGCCCATAAGATGGAAAAAGAATTTCCCTCTTTAAAAGTAAAAATTTTAGATAAAAAGGCCCTTGAAAAAGAGAAGATGGGATTGATGCTCGCTGTGGGAAGAGGCGCTGCGCACGATCCTGCACTCATCCTCTTTGAATACAAGGGAAATCCCCGCTCGAAAGAGACGATTGCAGTTGTGGGCAAAGGGATCACTTTTGATACGGGAGGGCTTAATATCAAAGTCTCTGGGATGGAGACGATGAAGTGTGATATGGCAGGAGCTGCCGCAGTCATCGGGATCATGCGTCTTGCAGCGGAATTGAAATTGAAGGTCAATTTGGTGGGCGCTTTGGCTGTTGCAGAAAATGCACTGGGCCCTTTGAGTTATAAGCCGGGTGATGTCTTCTGTGGTCGTACAGGGAAAACAGTAGAGATCACGAATACCGATGCAGAAGGGCGCCTTGTCCTTGCAGATGCGATTGCCTATGTTGAAGATCACTATACTCCTTCTAAGCTGATCGATTTTGCTACGCTGACGGGGGGTGTTGTCGTTGCCCTTGGGGAAGAGGCTGCGGGGCTATTTTGCACTGATGAGGCGTTTGCTAAGGCGTTAGAGAAGGCAGCAGAGCGCACACATGAAAGGGTATGGCGCTTGCCCCTGTATCCAGAGTATAAAGAAGATCTCAAATCCAAGATTGCCGATGTAAAAAATTCAGGCTCGCGAAAAGCCAGTGCGGCGCAAGGAGCAACATTTATCCAGCATTTTGTCAAGACAGCGGCATGGGCCCATGTAGACATTGCAGGCACTGCTTATTTATCTGAGACGAAAGCGTATCATCCTACGTTGGCAACGGGAATGGGGGTGCGTTTATTTGTGGATTTTCTTGAGAATCTATGACTAAGCATCAGTGGCGCGTGTCGGGTAAACAAGCGGGAATGAGTTTGTTGCAGTTTTTAAAGGAGATGTGTAAAGATGCCCCTTCTATAAAAATGTTGAAGCGTGCCATTGAGGGGAAGTGTTGCACTGTCAACAAACAGATCCCCACTTTTTCTTCCCATCCCCTGAAGAAAAATGACCTTGTCACACTGAATCCTCAGGCATTTGAAACACAAGTGGCTCCTTTGAGTTCTATCTTATATGAAGACGCCACCCTACTCATCATCAACAAGCCCGCAGGTGTCGTCTCTGATGAAAAAAGTATCCAAGCGAGTCTCCCCTCTCATCGGGGGCGCCTTCTTCTTGTGCACCGGCTAGATAAAGAGACATCGGGAGTCCTCATCTTAGCAAAAACTTCTCCTATTAAAGAAAAACTACTCACTCTTTTTAAAGAACGGCTTATCCATAAACTCTATTTAGCTATTGTCGATGGGGTGGTGGAAAAAGGGGAAGGATGTATCGATAATTATTTAGGAAAAAAAAGTGGCTACGAAGGGCAGACGGTGTATGGCTCTGTTTCCAAAGAGAAGGGGCTTCGCGCTCTTACCCAGTGGAAGTGTCTGCAGCGAGGAGAGAAGGCGAGCCTTCTTTCCTGCGAGCCCCACACGGGAAGAACTCACCAGCTGCGCGTTCACTTGAGTGGAATAGGACACCCCATTTTAGGAGATTCCCAATACGCAAAACGATTCTGTTCCTCTTACACTCCTTTGCGCAATCTACTGCACGCTTACCGTGTGACCTTTAAACACCCCTTGACAGAGCAACCGATGAAAGTGGTCGCTCCCCTCCCCGTAGACTTTAAGCTGGCAATGAAAATGTTGGAGCTGTCATGAACATTCTCATTGTAAAAACCTCTGCTATGGGCGATGTGATCCAGACGTTGTCCATTTTAGAGTATTTGCGCAAAAAATTTCCCGATGCGCGCATCGATTGGGTTGTCGAATCGCAGAGCCTTTCTTTGTTACAAAGCTACCCTGGACTAACCCACGCGTTAGAGATGCGCACAAAAAAATGGAAAAAACATCTTTTTTCCCTCTCCACATACAAGGAGATAGGGCTGTTTATAAAGCAGCTGCGCTCTTGTCGCTACGATCTCCTCTTCGATCTCCAGGGCAACACAAAATCGGCTTTTGTCACGGGGCTTGCTCGAGCTAAAGTCAAAGTGGGTTTTGACTCTTCTGAAGTCAGGGAGAAAGGGAATTTGTTAGTGACCGACAAAAAAATTGCGATCCCCTCTTCTCTTAACGTATGTCTCAAATACCTAGCTCTTGTACAAAGCTATTTTAAAGATACATCTCCCTTTGTGTCTCAAGGGGTGCATTTGCCTCTTTCTTTAGAAGAAGCAGAGAGGTTGCAGCGGGCCCTTGGAAGCCTCTCCCGCTCTCCTAAAATCATGGTCTGCTTTGGGTCCAAATGGAAAAATAAGCAGTTGACCCCTTCCACACTTCTAGCCTTTTTAGAAAAAGTCTCTTCGCGCTATACCCCTTCCTTCCTTTTCATTTTTGGCAATAGGGTGGAGCAGCGAGAAGCGGAGACCCTCGCGGGGCATTTTTCCTCTCATAGCCTCTCTTTGGGGGCGTTGAGTCTTCCTCTATGGCAAGCTTTGATGTGGGAGTGTGACGCTGTGATTACGGTGGATTCCGCGGCGCTCCATCTTGCTGGGACGACGACCACTTCTTCATTTAGTGTGTTTGGCCCCACAGTCCCCGCGATTTACAAACCTTTGGGAGCTCAACACATCGCCTACCAAGGTCCCTGTCCTTATGGGCGCCACTTTGAGGCGCGCTGCCCCGTCCTGCGCACCTGCCCCACGGGTGCTTGCATCCGCGCCCTTTCTGCCGATGAGCTCTTCAACCGCTTCGAGCGCGATTTTGCAGTGGTACAAAAGTGGTATAAAACCTAAACGAAATAAACAAGAAAAAAAATGTTCAGTACTGAGAAGACCTGGAAAGAAGTTGTGTAGGTATAGATGGTAAGCCCTCCTGGAAATTGTATTAAAGACCTTGCTACATTAGGATATTGTGTTATTCCCGTACTTTCAGAGGCTGAAGCGGAAAATTTAAATCAACGTGTTTGGAGTGAGTATATTGAAAAGGCCTGGCCTGGTTGTAAGAGGGATGACAGGAGTAATTGGGCAGAAACATTTCCTCAGCAGAATAATTATGGGCTTTTGGGGGGCCGAGTGGGGCAAATTCAAGCGCTATGGGATTTAAGGCAAGATCCTCGCATTATTGCAATCTTTGCTAAAATTTGGGGGACAAATGAGCTGATTGTAAGTATGGAGGGAATCTCTTTAGTGTGCCCTCCAGAAATTAAGCAATGGTATTTTGAGTATTGGCCGTACTTAAGCCAGCAAGTAGGCCAAAAAGGCTGCGTGTCTCCTCCTAATTTCGTTTGCGAGTCTTCAATAGAGACAAAACCCTACATGATACGGGGGCAAGTTTTATTTGAAGATTCTTTTGGTGGCGATGGGGGTTTTTTTTGTATACCAGGATCACATCGCGAATTCAACGCATTCGCTCCTCTTTTTGAGGAGAAACTTAAAGAGCTTATAAAGGGGCCGCATTCATGGGAAGAACAGATGAGAATAAGAAGGGAGTACATTTTTAATTTTTTTAAAAAAAAGGATGCGGATGGAAATCCTTATCGTATTCAACATGTTATAGCTCGTCGTGGTTCGTTAATTGTATGGGACGCAAGGGTCATTCATTGGAACCAGCACCCTTCGTTGGATAGACCCTATTGCAATCCTCCAAGAGTGCAAATGGTCGCCTATCTTTGTTATGTACCGAAGAAGCGATTAACAGAAAAGGCTAAAGAAACTAGAAAACAAGCATTTAACGAGGGCTGTGCTACAACTCATGATCCAGCTTTTCCTGAATTACTAAGAGAGGAGACGATGAGGAATGGAAGAGTTCCATATAGTAAACCTTCAGATTATGTTTTCCCTAAGATTGTTCTTGGAGATTTGGGGCACCAACTATTGGGAATAGGGCAGGCAGAGTCTGCAGAGCAGGAGCGCCGTGCAGAGGACGCCATCCACCGGGTGGCCAGAGGCAATATTTTGTAAGAGGGTTTCTTGGCTCATCAGTTCGGTGTGGATGAGCTCGAAGGGCTCTTTGTGGGGAGGTTGTGTGTATTCCACTCCATCGATGAAAGTGTAGTAGATGATCTGATCGGTGACCGCGGGAAGGGAAAACACTTCTCCTAGCAAGGTGGGAGAGCCGCCGCTATAACCTGTTTCTTCGAGGAGCTCTCTTTTTGCAGCGTCTAAAGGGGATTCCCCCGTGTCGATCCTTCCGCCGGGGCAGCCAAGAACCCAGGCATGTGTCGGGTGGCGGTACTCTTTATTGATGATGAGGAGCCCCTCTTTTGTTCTTGCTAAGACGGCAGAAGCGTGGGCTTTGATCTCCAAGCAGGTGTAGGTCATGGTGCATCCTGCTTCCGATTCGAGATGGTCGATGCGCACATCGAAATACCCTTGATACACCGTGCTTGTACTTTTAATCTTGGGAATTTTAAACGTCATGGGCTTCGAATAAGTTGTGGAGCTCTTTTAAGGCTCCTTCTACTTTTTTTTTCTCATTTAGGCAACTATAATAAAGAGCGATCTGTCTCAATAAACTTACCTGTTCCCAAAAAAGGAGCTCTGAGGGGGTAGAGTGACGTAAGTAATAACTTAACAGCATTGATGTAGGAGGGAAGGGGAGGTCGATCGCCCCTTCGAAGTGGGAGAGGGCAATCTCTTTTTTCTCTGTGCATACGAGGTAGCACCCCATCGGAACGAAGAGGGGAGAGTACTCGTCGTGCAAGATTTCTGACGGGTAGGTCGCAATGAGAGACTGTGCCTTTTGTAAATCTTTTTGCTTTAAACAAAAGCAGAGGTGCAACGCATCGATAAACGGGGTGTGTTCAAACGCGTCGAAGTAGGGGAGTAACTCTTCTGTCGTATTATCTAGAAGGGCTTTATCGAAGAGGAAGTAAGCAGATCTCATCGCTGCATTCGTGCACCTCGCCCCCTTCTTCTTCATAAGGGAGTCGAGTGCTTCTTTTGCCCCCTTTTTAAAATAGAGCAGGGCGCAGCTGATGAATTCTTCCTCTTTTAAATAGTGTAAATTCTCCGCTGCCCACTCCTCCTTGCCAAGTAGCATCAGGGCATAGAGGGCATTGGCAATCACCTCAGAAGAAGTGGAAGTTTCGATGAGCTCGACGAGAGAGATCGGCTTATTGAGCCAAAAGGCGATCTGGCAGGCGAGGTGTTCCTCTTCTGGTTCAGCGAGAAGAAACAGAGGGTGTTTTTCCACATGTTTTTTTAGACTTGAAAAGAGTTCCTCATGTTCTTGTGTGAGCATCAGGCAGGGGAGGTGGCGCAGAGCAAGGAGGGCAAAAAGGTAGGCGGCCTTCCTTTGTTTCGAGGAGGTCTCATAGAGGCGAAAAAGGATCTCTTCAATGACTACTTTTAAGGAGGGGTGTTTGGGATATTTGCGCAGTGCCAGCTCGAAGCACTTGATCTCTTCTTCCACCTCTTTTGTCGCCTTATAGACAAGGGCTTTTCCCAAATATTCTAGCGGGGCGCTTGGCGTAGAGCGCAGCTGACTGAATTCTTCTAGGGCAAGGAGCAAAAGGGATTCTTTTTCTTGTGCGTGTTTAGCCTCTTCGATGAAGGTCATCCCTATTTTGAATAACGCCTCTCTGCCCTCTAGCCTCCCTTTAAAGCTGCTGCCAATTTTCCTGTATTCCAAACGCGCTTTTTCATAGTTTCCTTCCTTTAAAAATGCGTCGGGAACAGCAAGGCAACTCACAAGGGCATTGTGACTGCCTACGCTGACTTGGAGAGGCTCGATCAGGTAGTGTGCGTCTTTACACAAGAGGCCAATACGAGGCACCTCGAAGGGGATGCGAGAGATGTAGTGGCAGATCTTTTTGTTGTCGACAAAAGCAAAGATGTGGCTAGCGACGATCTCGATACAGAGCTCATGCCAGGCGGAATCTCTTAGGTCTACGTGGGAAACAGAGAGGATTTCTGTGTGGTTGTGAAAGAGATGGCACCCCATGCCTATCCAAAGGCAAAACCCCTCATCTAAATGGGTGGTGGAAGAGGAAGTATTGAGAAGGATCCCGATCCCTTGTGATTGTGTTTCTAATTTAAAGCGAGAAGAGAGGCGCAAGTTGCCAGCAAAGTGGGGTGGGGAGAGCATGAAACTCACCCACTGCATCACTTCGGGAGAGCGGGTGATGGCCGCATGTTTTGTGAGCAGAATGTTCTCTTGAAAGGCCCAATGATTTTTTTCAGCTGGGTCAAGGATACTATGCAAATTCCACTCGGGTTTCCCTTCTAAAAAATTTTTCAGCTCACAAATCATCTCATCGACAGACAAAAAGCGTTCCTCTGGAGCGTAGCAGAGACAACGCTTGACGATCTCATTTAAGTGTTGAGGGATCTCCCGATAGGGAGCGCGCTCGGTCGGCTCGATGTAGGTCTCTTTGTCCATCTCTTTTCGATACGCCTTCAAAGAGGAGCGATGGAATGCGGGGCGCAGCGTAAGAAGCTGGTACAGGATCACCCCCAGCGAGTAGATATCCATACTCACCTGCGAGGGCTCTTGGCGCATCCTCTCTGGAGCGATGTAGTTAAGAGTCCCTGGCACTTTTCCAAAGGAGGTGAGGTCTTTATCTCCCTCCCCTTTTAAAGAAGTATTTCCCTCAACTTCTCCCACAAAATCGGCAAGGCCCCAGTCGAGCAGTACCACCTGTCCATACTTCCCCACAATGATATTATCGGGCTTCAAGTCGCGATGTACAACCCCTTTGGAGTGGGCATAGGCGATCGCTTCACACAGGGTGAGGAAGATGCGCGCCAAAGCGGAGATCGAACTTCCTATTGGATGACACACCTCTCCTGCTTGCTCTTCATCAAAGCTTTTCTTTAAAATCTCCTTGAGAGTTTCCCCCTCGATGTAGGGCATCGTGTAGTAACTTTTGTCCTCTTTGGGATCGATAGAAAAGATGGGGATGATCGAGGGGTGGGTCAAAAGAGCTGCGACTTTGGCTTCTCGCAAGAACCTCTCTTTGATGATGGCGTGCTTTTGCAATTTAGGGAGGATCTGTTTGAGGGCGACCTCCCGTTTGCATAGGGGATCATAGGCCAAAAAGACCTCTCCCATACCTCCCTTATTCAGGCTTCTAATGATTTTATAGTGGTCGATGTGCATATACAAGAACGTATGTCTAGATCCCTTTTTTCTCACAAGAGAAAAAATGCACATGGGTATCGTTCTTAGAACCTACTCTCAGTAGAGTAGGTTCTGCTGCACAAACTGAGGTCGGTCTCCTTTGCGTCCGGCAGCCAGCCCTACACACTCTGATAGGAAGATCGATTAGTGGAGTAAAGTACACAATTGTGTACTTTGCAAGCAACTAGAGCAAGAGCGGGCATACATAAGTAAACGGGACCTATAACTACCAACGCAGTCGTATGAGTTAATACCCCTGTCGCAATGAACGCACCACCTATCCCAACATGGAGGATGCCTGCTAAGACTATTCTTGCATCGCAACCACAACAATCGGTTATTGAACTGGCTACGACTCCTCCCCTGTGGGGGTTGTGGTTATTATCCCAGACTTGTTGTTGATATGTCGCGTATTGAGCGAAATAGAGGCTTTCTGCTGTGGCGCGCTGGCTGCCACCATAATTGGTGGACATATTTACGGGACAGGCCATCTGCATTTCCTTTGCTTTTTAGTGGGTAATATGAAAGAAGCCAACATTGTATCATAATTACTCCATAGAATTCAATGTATTTGAAATAAAAATATTGCAACATCCCAGTTTAAGTTTAAAAATATACCATATACCCAAACCACTTCAAAGGTTGCTTTTTCTCAGCGTCGCTAGCCACTGAATTTGGTCTCATCTGCATCGCTCAACTCATTCGAGTTGAGCTGCTTCGATGTCGGCTTCTCCTGAACCAAATTCAGGGCAACTCCTTGAGAAAAACCAATGTTTGAAGTGGTTTTGGTATAAAAAATGGGGCTTCACTTTTTTACGCCTAAACGAGATGATAAAGAATTGAAAGAGAGGGAAAAGCGATGCAGAAGAAACAAATTATTTTGACAGGAGACCGCCCCACGGGCCCTCTGCACTTGGGGCACTATGTCGGTTCTTTAAAGAGCCGGCTAGAGCTTCAAAAAAGTGCGACCCAGTTTGTCATGATTGCAGATGTTCAGGCGCTGACGGACAACTATGAAAACCCAGAGAAGGTAAGAGCGCATGTCCTTGAGGTTGCGCTCGACTACCTAGCAGTCGGTATCCATCCTCAGGAAACGACTATTTTTATCCAATCGCTTATCCCGGCTCTTTTCGAGCTGACGGTTTACTACCTCAATTTTGTTACCTGGAACCGCTTGAAACACAACCCCACAGTGAAACAAGAAATTGTGCAAAAAGGGTTTGGAGAGAGTGTCCCTGCCGGCTTCATGGTCTATCCCGTAAGTCAAACCGCAGACATCACCGCCTTCAAAGCGGACCTTGTGCCAGTAGGGGAGGATCAAAAGCCGATGATCGAGCAGGCCAATGAGATCGTGCGCAATTTCAACCGGGTCTACAAGACGAACGTGCTCGTCGAATGTGAAGCGCTCATCCCCAAAGTGGCGCGCCTGCCTGGAACCGACGGGGGCGCTAAAATGGGAAAGTCGCTTGGCAACTGCATCTACTTGAGCGATAGCGCCGATACCGTAGCCAAGAAGGTGAAGGGGATGTACACCGACCCTGGACACCTTAAAGTCGAGGACCCTGGCAAAGTCGAGGGCAACCCCGTCTTCACTTACCTCGATGCCTTCGATCCAGATCTTGCCGCTGTTCAAGTCCTAAAAGAGCACTACCAGCGTGGTGGTCTTGGCGATTCTGTCGTCAAAAAGAGGCTCACAGAAGTTCTGCAGGCCTTTCTAGAGCCGATCCGCATGAGAAGAGCTGAGTTCGCAAAAGATTCCGCTGCCATCATGCAGATCTTGCTAGACGGCTCCAAAAAAGCCAACGTAACGGCCAGCGCGACCCTCCAAGAGGTCCGCAAAGCGATGTGTTTGGATTAT
>JAHFTN010000131.1 GCA_023269365.1 Chlamydiota bacterium
AATTCGAGCTGATGCCATCTTTTATGGAGTCTTTAAAATGCTGGGTGTCACCGCGATTTGCTGCCACAATAGATTTTTTTAATATCTCCATAAGTTGACACATCACCTTGCGAGCAAATGGAACTTCTTCTTCCCTTTCTTCATTGCTTTCAAGGGTTGCGTGAGTAATGAGGGCGGGGCTAACAGGGGAATGTATTTTGAAAATAAAGCTACCATGTTCAGTGTGTCCCAGCTCAAGTCCATCAATATACTGTTGCACTTGTTTGGGATATCGAGAGCTGTAATACGGTTTAGGTTCGACTACAGAATTGGCTGTCGCAATCAACATGTCTAAAGAACGATTCATTATTTTGGTAGCGTTTGCAAATTTAATACCATCGCTATGGGTATTACTAAGTGTAATCCGAAGTTTATCAGTGCAGAATTCCTTTAGATCTGCCATAACGCTTTCGGCTGATCGACCTTCTGCTACTTGTAGAGTTTCAATAAACTCTGCCATGCGCATTTCATAATCATTCAGGCCGGTGTCAAGCGGTAATAAAATTCGAATATCATCAAATTCTCTTGAAGAGTTTGTCCATATATTAGCTAGGTCATCAATAAACTCGACTAATTTCCAATTTTTGTGTTTTAAATATTTTTGGCAATGTAATGGTAAAATGTCCTTGTAAACGATGTCATTTGACTTAATCATTTCACACTCCTTCCAATACTTTCCAGCAGCGCATTTAATGAGTGCACATTAAAAATCTGGCTTTTTGATATCTGCACAGTAACACTGTTGCTATTCTCTGTATACCCAAACAACTTCAAAAGCTCCTCACCGGGGCGCGCCCGGCAATATCTAAAAATAAGTGAATTCAAGCAGCGACTCCTCGATCGAGGTATCGGGCTTTTACCCTGTCCTAGAAAAGCCACCGTTATATGAGAAAGAAAAAAATGACAAACCTCTTTAGACTGTTGGGTGTGAACAATCACATTAACACCCAAAACACCCAATCTAAGAGGTTTGTCATGGCAAAGAATACCAAGAAGTTCCAAAAAACTCAATCTGCATCTAATTTCAAGTTGACTCCCATGAATCCATGTGTTGCTGGTATAGATATTGGCGCCAGGTCTGTATTTATTTGTATTGGTTTTTCTGATGGGCACCAGGAAATACGCGAATACTTAACCTTCACAGAGGACCTTAAAAATATGCGAACTTGGATTCAGCAAAATGGCATCCAGAGCGTAGCAATGGAGTCCACTGGGGTATACTGGATCCCGGTTTATGACATCCTAGCCCAAGCTGGCATAGACGTTATCCTAGTCAATGCCTATTATCTCAAAACAGTACCGGGTAGAAAAACCGATGTAAAAGATTGCCAATGGATTCAACAATTACACGCCTATGGATTACTGAGAGGCTCATTTCGTCCCGATGACGAAGGAGTGATGCTCCGCGGATACGTAAGACAGAGAAGTCGTTTATTTGAATTGGCCTCTCAACAAGTTCAGTTGATGCATAAAGCCCTCGTTCAAATGAACCTTCAGCTCAACCATGTGGTTAGCGACATTACAGGAGCTACCGGTATGAACATTATACGCGCAATCGTCTCTGGGGAACGATCGCCAGCGGTCCTGGCAAAATACCGAGACTGCCGATGCAAAAAAGACGAGAAAGAAATAGCAAAAGCCCTCGATGGGAATTATCGCCAAGAACACCTACTCGCTGTAAAGCATGCGCTTGCAGCCTATGATTTTTTTCATCGACAGGCATTGGAATGTGAGGAGGCTATAGAAAAGATGCTGGCAAAATGGGAAAAACAGGCCGAAAGCGCACCTGCACAAGATTCGAACCCTCCAAAGGGTTTAAATAAGAACGGGCGAGGGATACAGAAAAAAACCGAGTATAACCTCAGTCCTTATCATTTTGAAGCAGAAAGCTCTCTTGAGAAAATTCTACATGTGAATCTGACCGATATTCCTGGATTGGACGTCAATGGGATCATGAAAATTTTAGCGGAGATAGGGTTGGATATGTCCAAATGGCCCAGTGCAAAACATTTTGCCTCCTGGCTTGGACTTTGCCCCGGCAACAAAATTTCCGGAGGCAAGATTTTGAGCAGCAAAACCAAGCCAAGCGCCAATAGGGCAGCGCAAGCATTTCGTCTAGCAGCCAATACTCTTTACTGTTCCAAAACAGCATTAGGTGCCTATTTCCGTAGGATGAGGGCAAGACTCGGCGCTCCGAAAGCGATCACCGCAGCCGCGCATAAGCTCGCAAAAATCTTATATACGATGCTGAAAGAGCGCAAAAGTTTTACAGAAGTTGGCCAAGCCGCCTACGAACAGGCATATAAAGAGAGACAATTGTATGCACTGAAGAAGCGAGCTCAGGATCTGGGATTCAACTTAGTGGCCGTTTAGAAAAAATTCTCAACTGTAAACATCAAAGGAGTAAAGCAAACTTTTAACAACTTTCAAGGCCGAATTAACACTGGTGCTAAATGCCCGTTCAAAAGCTTGGTCTGCATCATCACCGATAATATCATTGGTGAGATCGCTTATCGCAAGATTAGCGATCATCCCGTTTTAGGAGAGTGTGCAATATAGAGTGATGTGCAAGTTTTCGATAAAAGTTTGTGTAGCTATGAACAAAAAGTAACGACGTGAACTTATTTAGGAGTTGGCCAATGGACGGGATTGAAAGCTGCCGAAAATCGACGACCGCAGGCTTCGTAAATGACTCTGTATTAAGTAATACAGGGTCATTTACGATCGTCGATTTTCGGCGCTTTGAACCCGTCCCTTGGCCAACTTTTGAAGTTGTTTGGGTATAACCCAAACTTGAGTTAGTGTTTCAAAGTGCTTTGCGCCAAGGGCCCTGCACGCCTTGATAGGCTCTAAGCCAGGGGGACATACCAACACACCCTCAACGCCCGCACCAATGAGCGCACGGAGGCCCTTTAATGAGTCTTCAAAACCGATCATCCGCCCCTTCTGTCCACCCAAGATCTCGATTGCTTTAAGATACCCTTCCGGAGAGGGTTTCGGTTGCACATAATCCTCTCTGGTTACCCACAAAGGAATCGACTTGAGCAAAGGAAGGGCCTCCCAGATCAACTCAATGTGGGCTCTTGGAGAATTAGTGACGACAGCCCGCTTGATCCCCTTCTCCGCCAACACAGTGAGAAGCTCTGCAGCGCCTTCCATCAACTCCAATTGGACGCTCCCCAATAGCTCTAAATAAATCCTTTTTTTCTCTTCATAGAGCACTTCCCTAGACCGTCCCTGCCCCAAAAGCCCCGGAAACTCAACGGACAGACCATCCCAGATGCCCATCGCCTTTTCATGAGCTTCACGGCAAAACCGCTTAAA
>JAHFTN010000041.1 GCA_023269365.1 Chlamydiota bacterium
TATCCGCTTTGATCCGCCTATGAATCCCCTCTTCTTGCGCAATGAGGTAACAAGAGGTCCGGCAGATTCCGGCGACAATACCTGTATCTTTGGCTCTGAGATAAGCTCCCTGCAAATCATCCGCGGCACTATCCCCCTAAGCAAAAAAGAGTTTGTCGTGCAAGGAGCCATCGCAGATCCTCCTGCCCTTGCAGCCGAGCTCCTCAGAGCAGAGCTAGAGAAAAGAGGGATCCGCTCACAGGGAAAAAAAATCTCCTCCCACGACAAAAGACACCCCCTTCATACGACCCTCTCCCCTTCCATCAAAGAGATCGTCTATTGGACCAATCAAAAAAGCATCAACCTCTATGCAGAGCACCTCCTCAAAAAAATGGGGAAAGTGAAGTATGCAAGTGGCTCTACGGAAGCCGGGATCAGGGCCGTTAGAGATTTTTTAAGCGAAAAACAGATCGACCTGCAAGGATTTAACATGGTCGATGGCTCAGGCCTTTCTCGGCAAAATTTCCTTACTTCAGAGCAACTCGTCTCTCTCCTTCTCAAGATGAAAACCTCTCCCCATTTTGCCTCTTTTTTCGACTCACTACCCCAACTTGAAGCAAACCTCAAAGCAAAGTCGGGCTCGATGTCGTCCATGAAGGGATACGCAGGGTATGCTGGAGACCGAGTTTTTGCCCTCCTCGTCAACCACTATAGCGATAAAGAGGAGATGAAAACACGAGTGCAACACTTTCTATCAAACCTTAACACGCTAACTAGCAAAGACTTATAAACGCCCCTTTACATCTATTGCTCCTCTCATGAAAAATATGCTACAATACAACTGGGGGTGTACTGGTTTCGACTTAGAAATAAAGTATCAGTGGCATGCGGAGGACGTCGGTTGGCCTCCTTAATCATCCGATAACAACAATAAATGTCGATTCTAACGAATTCGAGATGGCCGCTTAAGACCTAACAGTTTTTTGCAGTCCGATGGTCTAATGCCCAACCGGGAGCGTTAAAACCATCGTCATGAACCCCGGTAAGGACCTCGCCATTGCAGCTTCTCAAGTGCAAGGTCCGAGATAAATAGAGGCGAATGGGTTTCTTGTGTGGCGCCTTCCTCAAAACCCATTGCTGTTCGAAGGCGATAAGCATGTAGTCGTTGATAGGGAGTTTGCTAAGGACGAGAGTTCGATTCTCTCCACCTCCAATAAACTGGCATAAGCCAGAATAAATAAGCCCAAGAAACTAAAGGATTTAAATACAAATCGTTTAGTCCCTCTTGGGTTTCTTTTTGCCAGTTTTTTCCAGTCTAGTGCGTAAAATTTGCGTAAAAAATAAGGGGCATCCGTACCACCCCTGCAAGACTTGACATTTCTACAACTTAATCAGATCGAGATTGGTTACAGAGAAATAAATCTTGGGACACTAGAACTCTATTCTTATCCACAGGAAGAAACAGGGCTTGCATTAAAGAAATCCGCAAGTCCACTGCATATTGAGAAAAATCCTTTATCCCCGCCTGTTTAAGGAGTGCTTCATCAGTAAAAAATTGACCTGAACATTTTCTTGAGTCTCGTAAGGTCAACTCATACGCTGCATCCGCCATGATCGCAGGCCATCGACTTCCAGCATAGACTTGAGGTGAGAAATGATCCTGAATGGTTGGAGTGGCAATTGTTGTTTCGGGCCAAAGAGAGTTCACAGCAATACCTTCAGACTCAAATTCAGCCGACATACCCAATGTACAGAAGCTCATCGCATATTTAGATAAAGAAAATGCTAGATGGTTTTTAAAATGTTGAGAGTCGATATTTAGTGGGGGTGAGATATTGATGATATGTGGATTAGTTGCTTTCCTAAGATAGGGCAAGCAAGCTTGAGACATAAAAAAAGCTGCACGCACACTTGTTGCAACTACAAGATCAACACTCTCTTGACTACACTAATGCAACTAACTGATTTTCAGTCATAAAAACAAAGTCTAGCAAGTAAATTACGCAATAATTGCGCACTAGAGAAATGCTTTTACGTTCACCCACCCTCTACAAGTCAACCTTTTTGCCCGAGTTTATCCAAAAAAGGAATTCTCTAAAACATCTACTCCTGGTACAAATATCACATGCAAAAGCTACTCGCGATCTTCTTATCTGTGACTATTGTTACCCATGCAGAAATCAGAGTTGTAAGAGATTTAGAACCTATTAATCAGATGTTAGAAGGTAGTGATAAGACCACACTTACTTTGTTAGGTGACGATTTGATCAAATGGTGGCCCTGCATGTTTTCGTTAGCTCAAAAAACAGAAATTCAGATGATTGCGCTAATGAAACACCCATCTCCTGAGGAATTAGCCCAATACAAGCTTGCACTGGAAGAATATTTTGAGATGCTGACTATTTACCCAAATAGAGCCATCGCCATCGATACCCGAGAAGATCTTGTGCAGAGTATTCATGCCATCTGTTCTGCAAGGAACATTCCTTGCACCGCATTTCATCTCATCAGCCCTTAAATTTATGTTTGATGTGAACATTTTTACCACTAAAAGCAAAGCCTAAATACAAAATGCGTTGAACTCCCCTCTCAAGGAGTTCCACAGCGTATTTCTTCTCCTCGATTTGTTGGATCGCTGATTTAGCGACTGATTCAAGATTTACCTTGCCCCCGCTGTCAGCTTTCTTGAACTCCATGATGACTCCCAAATCATCGGGATTTTTCGGAATTATCATCACATCGTATCTTCCAAAACCACTCTCCCTATTGGATTTCACATCATATTTCCCTTTAAGACCAACTAACATCCCCAGAACGAATGCATGATACACCTTTTCTGACTCATCGAATGGGACATCAAAAACACTAAAATAAGAAATCACAAACTCTTTGAAAATTGATGAGAATACATCAACATCTCCTTTAATCAAGCTTTCTAGAAGCATACGATATTGATATTCATCAATGCTTTTATCGAACCATTCCAAAACCATTGCTTGGTATAATTCTCTGACCTCAACGTTTGGGATACGAAGGCGATAGGGAACTCCATACTCTGGTATCGCGTCAATTGTTAAATACCCGCTATATACAAGCAGAGACCAGATGGTCGTTGGATTTTTATCTAGCTCTGGAAATACTATTCCTTCTTCAATTTTTTTCTCGACAAATCCACCTCTCAGAAGATCTTCGATATCCGTTTTTAAATTGCTCCCACTTTTTGTGATCAACTGCTTCATAAGGGCGTTATCGCTTGTGTTGACCCAGTAAGGCGCTAAAACGCCATTCTCTGCGATACATCTAAGAACAGACCAAGGGTTATAAATTCCTCCACAAGATCCAATACGATAACCATCATACCATTCGCGCAATACAGGAAGTTTTTCTGAAAAACCATAATATTTTAAAAGTTCTTCGACTTCAAATTCTAAAAGCCCAAACTTATCCCTAAAGGTCTCATTCAATATTGAAAATGGAGTCACATTGTTTAGCCCCGAAAATATGCTCTCCTTGGCAATACGTAAAATACCGGTAAGCACACCCTTTTTGATGTAACTATTATCTTTTAAACAATTTGATAGCAGATTTCGAAAAAACTCAATTAATGGATCATAGTATTTTCCAATATAAGCCGCATGAGCAGGAGCATCGTATTCATCAATGAGAAGAATAACCTGTTTTTTGTGGTAGAAGCGCATCCATTTTATGAGAAGCTTCAAGCTGTTTTGATATAGAACCTGACTGCCCTTCTTTCCAAGGATGGCCAGATAGTCCTCTTGTTCTTCTGCACTTAAAAGGTCGCCTTCCAAAAGATATCTATGTCTTTGAAATTCTTCCGAAATCAATCTCTGGAAGTGCTCAAAGGTATGATCCCACGTAGAGTGCTTAATATCTTTGAATGTGATGTATATAACAGGAAACTGTCCCTGAAGAACCCGATACTCTTCTTTTTGCCAAATTTGCAATCCCTTGAAAAGATAGCTCGTATCTTCTTCGGTTTTTTCAAAAAAATAGCGCAACATAGAGAGGTTTAACGTTTTACCAAACCTCCTTAGTCGCGGAATTAGAGCAACCTCAGTCCCCTTTTCCAAAATTTCCTGAATAAAAAGAGACTTATCAATGTAAAAATAGTCTCCGTCAATCAATTTTTTGAAATCGCTAATTCCAATAGGTAGTTTCTTTTTCACAAGGAATCTCCAATAAACTTGTGACAAGAACTCCCTATGAGTCACAGGCATCACAAATGTCACCTCAGTGTACCACAAATCACCGAAAAAACAAGTTTTATGCCAATTTCATCCAGTTTAGTGCGTAAAAACTGCGTAAATTCACCAACATTTGACAATTACTCTCTATGAATATAGGGAGAAATCCGCCAGTGTTCGATTCTCTCCACCTCCAATCCAAATTAAGGCTTCAGTTTTCACGACTGAAGCCTTTTGTTTTTAGTGACATACAACACGAAATTCACACCGAAAAATTCCGCTGCGTAAAGCCCAATTACGCAGTATTTACGCACTAGACTGGATGAAACCGCACTAAAACTTCCTTGGTTTTTGAGATTTTTATGCTATACTTTCGCAACAACTGTAAGGGTATCGATACACCTATGAAAAATAGTCCCCCAAAGTTCTTGAGTCTGGAATGGTTCGAAATCGATTGTAGATGTCCGCAATCAGGGAGTCAGCGCAAAGGGATTTCTTAACAATAGTGGTCATCGTAAAGCCTCATGGATGAGTGATCGAGGCCAAAAGTTTACGAAAAAAACATTTTACTTACACGGGGAAAAAGCTTCAGCGGGAATTGCTGTAGAAATACTATTTTTGATAATTAAGCAAAAGTATGGTATAATGACGGGTACTAAACCTAAGGAAGTTATATGTCTGTAGCACTACCAAGTTTGACTGAAGCCGTCCAAAAAGCGAATATTGCTCTCTCTGAAAATGGGTATACAGTAACGGTCACAAATCAAGAAGTTAAACCAAAAGAGCCCATATTCCTACGACTCCAATATGCTGATGGAAAGACTCCAAATAGAAGTGTGGGTATCACTCACCTTGTTCATCTTAGGGGAGACGATTGGGACAGCATGCCTTATGAAGCGATTGCAAAAACTACCGATCAAATAGCCAAAGCAATTGTAGATAGGGTTGCGCTTTTTTTCACTGCAGAAAAAAAGGGTCTTTACATCGATGAAAACGGAACGATTTTTGATTTCAAGCAAATCCGTGTAAAACGCAATGATGACCACACTTTTTCCGTTAATGATATAGAAGTCACTTTTGAAGGAAAGCCTCTTCCACTTACATTACTTAAGAGCGAAGGGATTGTTGAATTTAGACAGCTTCATAATGGACATATTGAGCTTTTTGATGCGGTTGATCAAAGAGCAAAAAAAGGTATCTTCATTGATACAGATGGTAAAGTATATAGAGCTTAGGATCTGATAGAATTTACTATAATAGAGTTGGATCTAAAACGACATGTTTGATATTTTTCCGATTCCATGTGTAACTAATATGAATTAATTTGTCTTTTGTCTGGATCACACAGGGATAAGAAAATTCTCCAGACTCAGTTTCCAAGATTAATCTCATATCCCAAGTTTTTCCTCCATTACTAGAAAGTGCTATGTTCAAAGGATAACGGTTTTCCTTAGAATGATTATAGACTAAAAGAATCCGTCCATCTGCTAAATTAATAGCATCTATAGCAGAATTCGGATTTGGAAGATTTGTGGGGGATGCTAAACCCCATGTTAGACCGTTATCACTTGATTCCGCTGTGCAAATATACCCTATCTGATGAGAACGAGCAAGCAACCTAATCTTACCTTTAGAAAACACTAAGGCTGGCTGAATAATTCCAAATAATTGAGTATCTATATTTATCGGTGAGCTTTTTCTCCATGTAACACCACTATCAGAAGTAATATCTATCCAGCATCCCCAACGCCTCCAACTTTCGGTCGAAGAGCCGCAAAGAAGGACTCCACTATCTAATAAAAGAGGCCTATTTTTTACAGGACCAATCACCCCTGCTGGTAAATCAAATGAATTTAACCAAGTATTGCCTCCATCTAGGGACCGTTTAACAAAACCAGACCAGACTTGTGGATGTGCCCCCGCCTTATAAAAAAGAAGAATATCTCCTGCTGGCATAGTATACAAAACAGGATTCCAACAAGGACGTTCTTCTTCTGCAACCACAACTGGCAAAGACCATTCCTTCTTGTTTTTTCTTGCAATCCATATTTTGACATCTTCTGCTCCCTCTTCAGTTCCTGCGAACCATGAACAAAGAATTTCTCCTTTCTGAGCTTCTGTTAGCGTAGAAGCATGACACGCAGCAAATGGAGGATTTATAAAAATGAACTCCTCCAAAATAATTGAAGGATGAGTAGCGCATATGGATGATACAAAAAGCAGAAAAACAGAAAGTAATTTCTTCATATTAAATCTCAAAGAGGATTCTTAGCTTTTAGTGTAGGAAATTCACTAAATCCTTTCCAATGAAAAGTTCTGAATGCGCAGCAATTCCCGCTGAAGTTTTTTTCCCGTGTAAGTAAAATGTTTCTTTCGTAAACTTTTGGCCTCGATCACTCATCCATGAGGCTTTACGATGACCACTATTGTTAAGAAATCCCTTTGCGCTGACTCCCTGATTGCGGACATCTACAATCGATTTCGAACCATTCCAGACCCAAGAACACTCTCAAGGAAGCCATCTGACCTTGCCCCCAATTTAGGTCCACTCTTAAGCAGAAGTCCTAAGACGGAGGTAAGAAGGCTTTTTTTTTCATATAAACCTCATTATAGTTCAGCCGGTTACGATTTTTCTAGCTGGAATTGCTGTAGAACCGTTCGGTAGCCGCTATTTCTTTGAACTACATTCAACTTTATGTCTTCGCCAATCCTTTTCCTGATGTTCTCTTGAACAATACGTGGCTTGAAGACATCTAGCACATTTAAAAGCTGCGTTTGTGACCATGCATGTACCCAGTGAGCATGGGCTTCTTTCGTAGGAGGGCTCTAGAACTTCTGGCTCCATGCAAATTATAAAAACATGTCCCGAATCAAGAGGCTTACCCTCAACTTCATAGGGTCCATATCGTTTTGTAAGATGATCCACCAAAACAGTCTTTAATTCATTGAACTTTTCTGGAGGAAGTTTGTCAGGTTCTATTCCCCATATCACTTTTGCTGCCTTGAAAATCTGATCATTCTCATTTGAATTAGCATGGGTAACAGTAACCGCTCCCGCTTTTAATGGTATACTCATAAATTAAATCTCCCTGAGCCATCCCCATTTTTCAGGAATAGCTGCTTAGTTAAAAAATTATCTTTAAAAAAGTGCTTAAGACACTGAAAAAATGGTTTTTTCAATAATAATGATACCATTTTCCTTTGATTCTATACTAGAATAAGAAATTACTTGATATACACAAACAACCTCAAAAGTTGGATTTCCTCGGCGTCGTCAGCCGCTGAATTTGAGTCCCCCTGCATCGCCCAACTCATTCAAGTTGAGCTGCTTCGGAATCGGCTGCGCCTGACTCAAATTCAGGGCGACTCCTTGAGGAAACCCAACTTTTGAGGTTGTTTGTGTATAACATTAAAAATTATTTGAGTTTTAATTACATTAGTTGTAAAAGTTAGTTAAAGGTAATACAAAAGAGGTACTTCTATGGGCGCGCTTCCCAACCCCAAATCTTCCCCCCTAGTGAAACAGGTTCAAAAGATCAGAGGCGAGATCGAGTCGCTTCTACTAAAAATGCAAAAAAGTGAGCAATGGACACCCACAAGAGAGCAGATGGATGACTGCGCAGAGCTGCTAGTGCGCTTTGTGAATAAAAATCCTGTCGAAGTGGAGGCTCATAAGTCTTACCTGAAAGCCGCCATCATCGATTTGACAGAAGTTCCTCAAATGGCCCAAGAGATGCAGCGGATTGCCTACTCCACAGCCATTAAGAGCGCTCTTAACGAGATCGATCTTTTTTTGAGCTGCTTATAGTCTCTACGAGCATCATGTTGGCAGCATCATTAGTTCCGAAAGGGAAACTCCCCGTAGCGACGATGAGATCTCCTTGCTTCACCAGCCCCTCTTTTAGAGCATAGACAGTAGCGAGGGTGAGGGCTTCTGCGATACTCGAGGCTTGGGAAGGAGGGATCGGGATTACTCCCCAGTTCAACGCCATCTGATGGTATGTCTTTTCATGCGTAGTTAAGGCGATAATGGGCATCTGAGGACGGAATCTGCAAACATGACGGACGGTAAAGCCGCTACTCGTAAAACAGAAAATCGCCTTGGCCTGGGTGCTGTAGGCGGTTCTAACAGAAGCGAGGGCGACAGAACTAGAAATATCATGAAAATCAGGACGCTGACTCCTTTCAAAAAAGTCTCTATAACTGAAATTTTTTTCCGCCTGCTCTACAATGCCCTTCATCATGCGCACCGTCTCGATCGGGTAGAGGCCAGATGCGGTTTCTCCTGAGAGCATCACAGCAGAGGTGCTATCGTAGATGGCGTTGGCAACATCAGAAGCTTCCGCTCGGGTGGGACGGGGGTTTTTAATCATCGACTCGAGCATCTGCGTGGCTGTGATCACGGGCTTTTCCGCTTGGATACATTTGCGAATCATCATCTTCTGCAAGAAAGGGACCTCTTCGAGCGGGAGCTCTACCCCCAAATCCCCCCTTGCGACCATGATCCCATCTGCAGCGTGTAAAATCGCTTCGAAATTCTGGACTCCCAGACTATTTTCTATCTTGGCGAGCACTAAAATCTTGGAGCCCCCTTGCTTTGCAAGCAGGTTTTTAATCTCCAAGAGGTGTTCTGCAGAGCGAATGAAGGAGGCGGCAATCAGGTCGACCCCTTGTGAAATGCCAAAGGAAATATCAGAAATGTCTTGCTCGGTCATCGAAGGGAGGTCGATATCCACACCGGGGATGTTGACCCCTTTGTAACTCTTAATTAAACCGGAATTGGCGATCTCAATGACAATAGAGCGAGGGGTTTTTTCAACGACAGTAGAAGAGAGGTAGCCATCGTCGATCAAGACGCGTGCTCCCACTTGAAGGGCATCGACGACAAGAGAAGGGGTCACCTGGAGCTGTTTCTCATCCCCTATAACGACGTCTTTAACGAGGGTAAGGCGCTGGCCTGCCTTCACTGCAAACGAGTCGTTTTTTACCGGGCCCAAACGGATCTCTGGGCCCTTAGTGTCTAGGAGGATAGCCAGAGGAGTTTTTTTCTTCTCCCGCGCTCTTTTTAGCCGCTCGATGGTTTGCCCATGAGTCTTTTGCGTGCCGTGAGAAAAATTTAATCGCGCGACATTCATCCCCGCATCGATGAGCTGCTCGATCTTCTCTTCTGTGTTAACAGAAGGACCCATAGTGCAGATAATCTTTGTTTTTGTTGTCATTGGGTCACAGCTTCGTAAAAGGTTTGTGCCAAAGCAGCTGAGGTGAAGGGCTGAACTGCGTCGCTTTTCAAAAAGGCTTTGATCCTCCCTAAATATCCCTCGTGAGTCTCTTTAGACATCCCCTTCATAAACGCGTGGAGCTCTTCGAGATTCGCAAAGTCGCGCCTATCGACAAAGCAGCCTTTAGGGATCGACGCCTCGACATTAGATGCTCCCCAGTAGATGGGAACGGTGAGAGCTGCGAAGCAATCGAAAATTTTTTCCGTAATGTAGCCGCTGATCTCCTTGGTGTTCTCATAACAGATGCAAAAGCGGTAGCGTTTCATCGTCTCTAACTTATCCTCAACGATGCCTCGGTAGCTGGGATACTGGGCTTTATCCCATCTGCGGCCGTAAAATTCAAAGCCTTCTTCCTTTACATTTTCAAAGTAACGGATCGCCTCTTTGCGCGCACTATATAATTCGTGTTTCCCATGCCCTTTTATATCTGAAGAGATCAAGGTGCAAAGTTTTTTCTCCTCAAAAGGAATCTCCTCGAGAATCGCGGGGGTCCAGACGGGGTAATGGAACTTAAAATAGCGAATTTCATCGACAAGCGTGTCATCCCACGTGTAGATTTTGGGAAAATACCCTTGAAGGCGTGTTTTGTACATCTTAGGCAGCACGGTGGGTGGCTCCCACATGAAAAGAACGAGTTTTTCCCGAGGGAAGCGAGAAAGGTCATACTTCTTACAGACGCTCGGCTTCACATTGAAAAAGACAACTTTATCCACCTCGGGAGCCAAAGGAACACTCCAAGGGTAGTCAAGGCTCCACCTGCGCAGGAGGCGATGGAAAAATCCCGACCTCTTGAGTAGAGATGCCTCATACTCTTTGATGTTCGTTGCAACGACTCTGCCCTCGTATCCCCTCTCCTGAAGGGCTTGGGTGTACCACTCTGCATCGATGGGGCTATATGTGACACACTGCACAATTTTTTCTGCCCTTAAATCAGAAAGGAGCGTGAAGACAAGGATAAAAAGAAAACAGCGCATAGTTTAAGCTACAGTGACCTCTTTGCAGAGGTAGACATCTTGCACGGCGTGCAACAGCTCTATCCCCTCTTTCATCGATTTTTGAAACGCCTTTCTCCCCGAGATCAGGCCCATTCCCCCTGCTCTTTTGTTAATGACTGCAGTTGTGACAGCTTGACCCAAATCGTTCTCACCGGAAGGGCCTCCGGAATTGATTAACCCAATCCGCCCCATGTACCCATTCACAACTTGATAGCGGCAAAGATCAATCGGGTGGGGCGTAGAGAGCCTGGTGTACATCGCCTCTGTCTGTTTGCCAAACTTGAGCGCCTTAAAGCCCCCATTATTTTCGGGAAGCTTCTGCTTGAGGATATCAGCTCCAATCGTAGCTCCTAGGTGGTTGGCCTGCCCCGTTAAATCTGCTGCCTCATGGTAATCACAAGAAGGGGTCTTAAAAGCGGCATTGCGCAGGTAGCACCAGAGCACCGTCGCCATCCCCAGTTCATGGGCAAGGGCAAATGCCTCTGACACCTCTTGGATCTGGCGGCGGCTCTCCTCTGAGGCAAAATAGATCGTAGCTCCTACCGCCACACACCCCATGTCGTAAGCCTGATTCACAGAGGCAAAGAGGGTCTGATCGTACTTAGTGGGGTAAGTCAACAGCTCGTTGTGATTGATCTTCATGAGAAAGGGGATCTTGTGCGCATACTTGCGAGCTACGGTGGAAAGAACTCCATATGTGGTAGCCACCGCGTTACACCCCCCCTCGATAGCGAGCTTGACGATGTTTTCCGGATCGAAATACTGGGGATTCGGTGCA
>JAHFTN010000042.1 GCA_023269365.1 Chlamydiota bacterium
ATACCCCGGCGCCTTTTCTAAAAGAGAAGAAAAAGCCTCTGGCCCCTGCTCTTTAAGTAACGAATCGGGATCTGTCCCGTCTGGGAGCTCAACGACTTTAACTTCAATCCCCTTCTTCTGAAAGAGGTGCCCAATTTTAGCGCTCGCCTCCCTCCCCGCGCTGTCGCCATCAAGTGCCAAGTAGACCGTTTTTACGCCGAGCTGAATCAATTCTCTTACATGTTCTTCTCCGAAGGCGGTCCCTTGCCCTGCGACAGCGTAATTAAATCCCGCATGGATGAGGCGCAGACAATCGATCTGCCCCTCGACGATGATCGCCTTGCCCTCTTTGGCAATCCGGCTGCGCCCGTAGCTTAAACCAAAGAGGACCCTCGACTTTTTAAACAGAGCCGTCTCCGGAGTATTTACATACTTGCCGCCAAAGGTCTCCTCTTTGAATTTACGCGCAGAAAACCCGATGACAGCCCCTAAGGGATCGCGGATGGGAAAGGTGATCCGATCGGAGAAGAAATCGCGCCGCCGTCCCGCCTGCGACACACTGACAAGGCCTGCTGCCTCCAAGAGCCCCCCTTCAATCCCCTTCTCTTGCGCATATTGGAGGAAGAGTGTAGGGCCCTTCGGAGCAAAACCGATCTGAAATCTCTCGATGAAGGCAAGATCTAGCCCCCGCTTGTAAAGGTATTGCAAGGCGACTTGCCCTTCTTCTGAATGCAAAAGCAAGTAGTGATACAATTCAGAGGCGCTCTCAAGCACCTCTTTCAATTTCTGCTTACTCGGGCCCCTGCTCCCGGGCAGCTCTTTGCCCCTTTCCAAAGTGACCTGAAACCGCTCTGCTAGGTGTTCCACCGCCTCACTAAACCCCATCTTGAGGTGAGTCATCAGAAAAGCGATCGCATCTCCATGGGCCCCGCAACCAAAGCAGTGGTAATGAGAGTCCCCCTTTTGCATCATAAATGACGGGGTTTTCTCCTCGTGAAAAGGACACAGCGCCTTATAAGAAGCGCCCGAGCGGTGCAGTGAAAGGTGGGACGAGAGCACCTCTGCAAGGTCGATCCTCTGCCTCAGTAGCTCTAAACTCTCTTTTGTAAACATCCTTGCAGCATAGCCGATGTAAACACAAAAAACTAGCCCGAATTTACAAGATGTTTGCGAGCGATTTACACAATCTTTTGGCCTTCAGTGCATTATATTTTGCAGGGCAAGAGCCTCTTTCCACACGACAAAGACACTTTCTTTATCAGAAGAGATCTGCTTTTCTTTTTCTTCTTCTGCTATTTTTGATAAAAAAGAAGCAAAATCGCTGCATTGAGAATGCACTTTATTCCAAACATCGAACCCTTTCATATATAAAAAAGAGTCCAAAGAAACTGTCTTGTTAAAAATACATAGGAAAAAAAATGGATATATAGAATAGCGTGAAACAAAATCTTTCGTAGAAGCGGAAAACCCTGGGACATGTAAAATTATCTGGAAAGTCAAAACTAAAGTCGCTAAATACAATAACGCCGTTTGATGCACTTTTATAAGATATTGTCCGAGCGAGCTGTGAACTCCTGCATTTACCTCATTAGAAATTAGAGTAAAAATTCTAGTGGCTTGCTTTGGCATCTTCTGGAGAACAAAAGGGAAGACCCTCCCATCCAAAACAGAAACTATCCGGTTATGAACCTTGAGGGTAAATACAACGGTTGCATAGATTGCAGCGACAGAGAGCGCCACCTTTACAACTCTAGATTCAATAAGGGCGCTGCCTATTCTAGGGAGAGTAATGAAAAAAACTCTTCTCTTTAAAGGGTAAGACGGCTCAAAGCTCTTGTTGTTAATCTTTTTAACCCCTAAGATTGTTCTTTGTGGATCGTTAGAAAAAGCCTTGTTAAAAATGGCTTTAAACAGCTGATCTTCTAGTACGGATAGAGGTTGGTATCTTTCAATATCAGGGGGAATAAAATTTTCAAATTGAGAAAGGGCCTTCAACTCATTCCAAGCTTCTTGCACTTTCGCTTTATCACCTTTAAGTACCAATATTACGCTTTTGGGACAGGATTCAGGAGCAATGCCTTTAATAGCAGTGAAATAGATGAACTCCCCATTCGAAATCGAAACAGAAACACTCATCTTCCCCTCCCCTCGTAGCTCGGTTGCGGGAAAAAGACCCCATGAGAGACAAGTAACCACTCGATCCAGGCGCTAGTTTTTTGTGTACTATAATCCCCTAGAACTTCTGTTAAAAATTCTTGTCTTCTCTCTCTTTCACAGGCATCTGTTACAACTTCTGTTATGTCAGCAGTCTCGTTTAATACCTTCTCCACTGTTTCTAAAGGAACAAAGCCCTCGGTGATTTTCACTATCTCTTTCACGGTTGGTAAAAAAAACAGCCGTTTTTCGATCTGGCTTAGCACCTCTTCTTCCGAACCTTCTAATGTTAAGGGAAAAATGTTGTCAAAACAGGCTTTGAAAGCCTTTACATCAGGGACATTATGCAACCACCGCTGTGCATGAGTGCAAGTAAAAACAGCTTCTATAAATGCATCTCGTCGCGTTAAGTTATTTTGATATAGCGACTGAATGTGGGCAAATCCGAGATGATCAATGAATTCTAAAAGGGGGTAGGATTTCTTTATACCAGAAGCCATCTCCCTTAAAGCTTGATCTTTGAGCTCAGTAATTTTCTTCACCCTGCTCTCGCAAAGAGCTTGCGTTGCCTCCTTCTTCCAGTCCTCTGCCCCCTCACGGATCCAATCAAAAATTTTATTGCGAAAATCTTCAGAGTTTTCGTAATGGTTCAAAACCGACTCGATGATTCTATTGACAGTATATTTTTTAAAAAATAAGCGTAGCAATTCCCTTTGAGGCAAGGCTGTGTTCTGCAAGATGTGCTCAATCACCCCACTCGTTCCCGGAAATTTTAAAAAAGGCCCAAAAGTTTGTAAATACTGATTGTAATAATGCACCATCATTGCTTCTTGTCTTTTAGGATCTTTTTCTATTCTCCCACAAGCTAGCTGAGCCTCTTCTTCTGCTATCTTTCTTCTCTCTTTTGCCAACCATGCAAAGAGGGAGTCTTTTAGGGTTGTATGCTCCCCTAGCACAACACTATTACACCTCTGATACCAGTGTTCTGTAATAGCCGCATAGTGAGCTCCACACTCAAACCCTGCTAAAGCCAAATCACGGACAAACTGTGCTTTTGTTTCCAGTAAATCGTTAAATTCTTTCTTCCCTGCTTCTGAACACTCTTCAATTACCCTATTTTTCCTTACAAATTCAATAAGATTTTTATTCAATCTATACATCAAAAAACGGGTCTTATTTTCAATCGTTTCATAAAATATTTTTAATTTTGTATTTTCGTCAGCTCGAGGGGTTCCCATAAACGGAACTTGATTAGTCACATGTTTAATAAAAATGTCTAATCCCTTACCTAATTGTTCTTTATCAAGTTTTGAAAAGGGTAGACTCACATAACCTGGAGCTGAGGGGGTATCAAAATTAATCTGTTTGAACATTAATGATAGGTTTTTCAACTCTACACTCTTTGGAACCTGACTCATATCAATGGGCAATTCCTCTTGAAGTTGAAAATGAGAAACATCGATCCCCTCCCCTACAAAAGATTGTAATTCGAGGGAACTCAACTCTTTTCTATTAGAAAACACCTCATAGGTAACTAGTACAATTCTACAAAGAAGAGACCCCATCCCTTCTATAAACTGAAGCGAGGCGATGTAAAGATTCGAGGGAAATTGAGCAAAGCACAGTCCCCCTCCCAAGGTAAGTGGAGAATGGAGAACATAGGTTCTAAAAAGCAAGCCTCTAGAAGTATAGACATGGCAAATCACCTTTTTAAAAGCAGAGAAAAATGCTTGAATCGATTTTAAAGAAGAAATCGCCGCGCTCTGCACCCTTTCAAGGAGCGTCCCCTCTGGCGAAGAAGGGGCTTTTTTTCGAGGCTGAAAATAAACAGTAAAAGGGATCTCTCCTGCAATTAATTGAACCACTAGCAACATCCTCTTGTTTTTCTGAAAGAAAGTAATGACTTTAAGAATAAAAAGAAAGGGTCTAACGACGTGTGGAGAATTTATTTTTAAAAAATTTCTTCCACCAAGCCTTAGAGGCGAACTCCCTAAGATGTTGTCTTGCAAGGGCATCAGCAAATGATTTGTAGATAGAAGAGGGGGCCTCAGCAGAAGCTGTTGCTGCTAGGGTTTTTTGCTGTTCAGACAAGCTGAGCGCCTTGTGGATCTGACCGCGGCAGTTTTGACACCAGAGGAGCAGATTTTTCAGATCCTGATCTAAAATTTTTAATTGCTCTTGCGCCTCATCGATAGGCCTCTCTTGTTGAGAGGAAAAGCTCGATTCCAACTTGCGCTGGAATGTCTTAATGAGCAGGGGAAGCATCACATTTTTAATCTGATCGCGCAGCTGATTTAGAGCGGGTTCCTGAATCGATCCCATTTGGGAAAACCGGGTGGATGTCTCTTCAAGGGCTTCGACAGAAGCTAGCCACTCTTTATCTTCGTCATTCATGAAACCTCTATGCACTGTCTTTTAGACTAAAGAGCCCCTTTCTTTCTGTAAAGGGGAAATTTCTCTTCGCTTTCTTTCTCCCTTTTTTGTATTTTATGAAAGGTATGACACTAGAAACTGCAACAAAGCTCTCTCCGATGATGGCCCAGTGGCATCGCTGTAAAAAGCTATCCCCTCAGGCGCTGCTTCTCTTTCGCTTAGGCGATTTTTATGAAGCTTTTTACGAAGATGCGGCGCTGCTTTCTAAAGAACTTAAAGTGACTCTGACGCAGAGGCAAGATATCCCCATGGCAGGGATCCCCGTCCACACGAGTGAATTTTACATAGACAAACTCGTAGGGAAGGGATTCAGGGTAGCCATTGCCGAACAGATGGAAGATCCTAAGCTCTCCAAGGGGCTTGTCAAACGGGAGATCGTGCGTATCTTAACGCCAGGGACCCTCTCCTCGAGCTCTGCACATAATTTTCTTAGTTGCATTGTTCAGGTGGGAGAACTCTTTGGATTGGCTATCTTAGATATCACGACAGCCGATTTTAAGGCATTTGAGTTTGAATCTGTAAAAGAGCTCCTCGATGAGCTCCATCGCCTCGAGCCCAAAGAGATCTTAGTGTCTGAAAAATGCAAATGCATAGACTCCCTTCACGAGTTAAAAGCGTTGGTCATTCAGAAAGAAAACTGCCATTTCGAATATCAACACACAGCTGGGGTACTGCTCCGCCACTTCTCTGTGCACAACCTCGATGGGTTTGGGTTGAGGTCTAAAGTGGCAGCGATCAATGCCGCAGGAGCTATTTTGCACTACGTGCAAGAGGAACTACACCTCCCCGTCCATCATATCAAATCCTTGAGCACAGAAAATTTAGCACACACCATGCAGATAGATCCCTCTACAGAGAGGCATCTCGAGATTTTCTCTTCCTCTCAGATGGATAAAGGGGCGTTGACTCTCTTAAAAGTCCTCGATCACACTCAAACACCGATGGGAGGGCGCCTTCTTAAATTGTGGCTGATGCACCCTTTGCTCGATGTGGAAGAGATTGAAAAGAGGCAAGATGCGATCGCTGCACTTGTTGAAACTGATGCCTTAAGAAGCCATTTAAAACAGGTGCACGACCTTCACAGGCTCTTGATACGGATTGAAACGGCAAGTGCAACCCCTCGGGATCTTGTCGCTCTCAGCTCTTCCTTAGAACAGGTACAGCCCCTCCTGGACTTACTGGGCGCATTTCAAGGAGGGCTGCTTGGGCAAATTCGGGAGGATTTAAAAGATGTTTCTCCCCTCGTTTCTTTATTAAAAACAGCTCTTGTCGAATCCCCTCCCCTGCACCTAAAAGAGGGAGGAGTTTTTAGAGAAGGATTTCATGAGAAGCTCGACGCTCTTCTCCACTTAAAACAAGAGAGTCATTCTTGGATAGCTCACTACCAGGCTCAACTGAGAGAGGCCACGCAGATTAAGACCCTCAAAGTGGGCTATACGGGTGTATTTGGCTATTATATCGAAGTGAGTAAAGGGCAAAGTGGCAAGATGGGAGAGAGTTTTCAGAGAAAGCAGACGCTTGTCAATGCAGAGCGGTTCACAACGAGCGAACTCAAAGAGTTCGAATACAAAATGCTCCATTGTGAAGAGCAAGCGGCTGCTTTAGAACAAGAACTCTTTACCCATCTAAGAGAACAGATCAATTCCCAATCTAAAACTCTCCATCAGATCGCAGAGGCGATTGCCCTACTCGATCTCTTGTGCTCTCTTTCTTGGGTAGCAAAAACCCATGCTTATGTGCGCCCCCGGGTTGATACGAGCCGCATCTTTGATATAGAGCAAGGAAGACACCCTATCGTCGAAACTTCGCTGGGGACTCAAGCCTACATCCCCAACGATCTCTTCCTCGATGGGGAAAAAGAGCTGTTGCACATCATCACAGGCCCTAACATGGCAGGCAAATCCACCTTCATTAGGCAAGCTGCTCTCTTTGCCATTTTAGCGCAGATCGGCTCGTTCGTCCCTGCAAAAAGAGCCCATATCGGGATCATCGATAAGGTCTTTAGCCGCATTGGAGCGAGTGACGACCTCTCCCGAGGGCAATCCACTTTCATGGTCGAGATGACAGAGACTGCCAACATCCTCAACAACGCCACCTCCCAATCTCTTGTGATCTTAGATGAGATCGGTAGGGGAACTAGCACCTACGACGGGATTGCAATCGCCTGGGCAGTAGCTGAATATCTACTCACCCAGAAGGGAAAGCAAGCCAAGACTCTCTTTGCAACTCACTACTGGGAGCTGACAAAACTAGAAGACCAACTCACTGGCGCTGTGAACTACAACGTCGCTGTACACGAATCGGAAAAAGGGATCGTTTTCTTGCGCAAAATCGTGAAAGGAGGGACCGATAAGAGCTACGGGATCCACGTAGCAAAACTCGCAGGCCTTCCCCACGCTGTCATCAAGCGCGCACAAGAGATGTTAAAACAACTCGTGTCTGATTGCAAAAATCCGCCTGCATATTTGCGCCCAGATTTGCCTGCAGGGCACAGTGCGGAGCGCGTCGGCATCTTCGAGCAAGCTGTTAAGCGCGAGCACGAAGCCCTGCAGGATAAAGAGCCCTCTTTTGTTAAAGAACTTAAAACACTTGATCTTGACCACTTGACCCCGATGCAGGCGCTCGAGCTGCTTATGAAGTGGAAAAACACTTATGCGATTTGATCTGAAAACACTCGATACCTTCCCGATGCAACCTGGCGTCTACATCATGAAAGATGTCAAAGGCAAGGTGTTGTATATCGGAAAAGCAAAACAACTTAAAACCCGTGTGAAGCAGTACTTCTTGAACACAGCAGATACCCGGGCGATGATCCCCTATCTTCTTAGAGAAATAGCAACCATCGACACCCTCGTTGTCCCCTCAGAAAAAGAAGCCCTCCTCTTAGAAAACACCCTCATTAAAAAGCATCAGCCTAAGTTCAATGCGGTTTTAAAAGATGACAAGACCTTTATCAGCCTCATGATTAACCACCGCAACCCCTGGCCGATGATCCGCCTTGTGCGCTGCAAGGGAAAGGCGAGGGAAGACGCCCTCTACTTTGGACCCTACACGAGCGCTTATGCAGCTAAAAAGACCTACGAGCTTTTAACTCGCCTGTTTCCCTTGCGCCAGTGTTCCGACCAAGAGCTTGCCCGCAGGGTGCGCCCTTGCTTGCTCTACTCAATGAAGCGCTGCATCGCTCCTTGCGTCTCTAAATGCACACACGAGGAGTATGCCCTTGTCGTTAAACGGGCGATCGCCTTTCTCAAGGGGGAAGATAGAGAGATTGCTCAAGCTCTACAAGAAGAGATCTCCCTTGCTTCCAAGCAGCTTAACTATGAAAAAGCGGCTTCTTTATTGGAAACATTAAGACAGATCGAGCATGTCTTAAATGCCCAAACGGTGGTGGCAAAAAGGGAGGGGAAGAGCAGCGACGCCTTAGCCCTCTACAGAGAGGGGGAAGAGCTCCTTCTCGTCCAGCTGTTTTTTAGGGAAGGAAAGCTCGTCGGATCTGCTTTTTTTTCTTTTAAAGGGATTTTAGAAGAAGAGGAGGCTCTCCTCTCTTCTTTCATCTTGCAGCATTATACAAAACAAACGCAGCTGCCCCAAGAGATTCTCACCCCGCTGCCTCTTGTTGATGGGGAGCTTATCTCTGAGATCTTGGGAAAATCTTGTCTCATTCTCTGCCCACAAAAGGGGGAAAAGAAGGCTCTTGTGGACCTTGCCATCGAGAATGCAAAAGCGCTATTCTATAAAGAGAAAAATGCAAAGACGCTTCAAGAAAATAGACTCTTCGACCTACAGACGACTCTCAAGCTCACTCGCTACCCAAGGACAATTGCCTGTTTTGACACCTCTCACCTCGCAGGGAGCCATCCTGTTGCCTCCCTTGTTCTCTTCATTGAAGGGATCAAAGAAGGAAAAGCGGGACGTTTATTCCACATCAAAAAAGCGCTCAAAGGGGATGACTACGGAGCTTTACAAGAAGTCCTTTTGCGCTACCTCACAAAGGCAAAAGAAGAGGACACCCTTCCCGACCTGCTCATCGTCGATGGGGGCAAAGGGCAGCTCCACGTGGCACAAGGGCTCTTTAGGCAGCTCGACATCGCCTCTGTCGACCTGATTGCCCTCACTAAAGAAAGGGGACGTCATGACAAGGGGATGACAGGAGAGCTCGTTTTCTTGCAAGACCATCACGACCCCGTGCGGCTTAAAACCACCTCTCCCCTTCTCTTTTTACTTCAAAACATCCGCGATGAGACCCATAGAAAGGCCCTCTACTTCCATCGCTCTCAAAGGACAAAACACACTCTGACAAGCGCTCTCGATGAGATCCCAGGGATTGGGCCCATCAAGAAAAAACGGCTGTTGCAACACTTTGGCAGCGTGGAAAAAATAAGGCAGGCAAGCGAAGAAGAGCTCCTTAAAGTCAAGGGAATTACAGCCAAAGATTTGCATTACCTCTCTGGGTACTTGATACGCAAATGACAAGTGATGACAAGGGCTTTGACAATTGCTTTTTTGACGCGACCCAGCTCCTCGAAGGTGAGCTGGCACTCATCGAACTGCCCATCTTCTGCTTTCTTTAAGACGAGCTTATCCACCATGTCTAGAACAGCCGCCTCTGTCATCTCGTTTATAGAGCGAGAGGCCGCTTCTACAGTGTCTGCAATCATGATAATTGCCGATTCTTTGGAGCGGGGTTTCGGGCCTGGGTAGCGGAACTGCTTTTCATTGACTTGAGTGACGTCCCCTCCCCTATGCTCCACTTGCTTGCAGTAAAAGTAGTAAACCATCGTCGTCCCGTGGTGCTCTCTAATCACATCGATAAAACTTTGGGGAAGGTGGTGTTTACGAGCCAAAGCTTCTCCTTCAGAGACGTGGGAGATGATCACTTGTGTCGATTCTATCGGGGTGAGAAGTTGGTGAATATTAAATCCTCCCAACTGATTCTCTGTAAAATAGTGGGGATTAAATAGTTTACCGATGTCGTGGTATAAAGTGGCGACCCTACAAAATAATCCGTTGCCTCCAACAGCTCTCGCTGCTACTTCTGCGATATGCCCCACAACAAGACTGTGTTGATAGGTGCCAGGAGCCTCTAAGCTCAACCGTCGCAGCAGCTCATGATCGGGATCCATGTATTCCATTAAGGTCATGTCCGTCATGACCTGAAATACCGATTCTAACAAGGGCAACAAACTCACTACGATCAGCGCCGTTACTCCTAAAAAAGCGACACAACTCACAAGATCTGTTAAAAAATTAAAATCCAACGTCTGGTGCTCGAGCAAATTAAATGCGATGATCAAAGGGATCAGGCTCAATAAGAGCTTGCCGCAGACGCTAAATACCTCCTTGCGCCGATGCAGCTTTTTAGCAAAGAAGATGGTCATCACCGCAGCAAAAAAATTCATGACTAAAAAGGGGATGTAATCTACAGCTAACCCCACAGAGAAGACGATCAGCAAGAAGAAAGAAGTGCTCATCGCAATCTCTGTGCTGATCAAAATCGAAATCAGAAGGGCTCCGAAAGGCAAGAGGAGAGGAAAACGGACCACTTCAATCCAATTGCTCTCTTGTGAGAGCAGGATGTATTCCACCACCTTGGCAAAGAACAAACTCATCAGGGTGATGACAACGAGCAGTACCACCTTCTTGAACGACCGAAATAGCTCTCGATAGGAAAAATGGAGGAAAAACAGCGCCATGATCGTTAAACTCGCCGCAATAAGGGCACTTGCAACGAGCGTCAAGGGGGTCCATAAGTTGCGTGCCTTATCTAAGGCCGCTTTCATCCCTTGGAGCATCGTGATGTGGCGAGAGGTGACAATCTCCCCTTTTTTTATGATCTGGATCCCCGCTTCAATATGGGTAAACCGATCTGAAATCCCTTGTTTGATCTCTTGCTGTATGCTGTTTTGTAAGACAAAGTCGGGCTGTAAAGACCACTCATGGCGAGAAAAGGCGGCAACGAGATACTCCACTGCTTCAGGATGGTGCTCCTTATTTTCCTGCAGCACCTGTTGCACCTCTTTCCATAGGGAAAAGGGCAAGACGCGGTGTTCATCTGTAATCACGGGAAATTTGAGAAGAAAAAAATCATGCGTATTCAACTGAGCTGCATCCATTTTATTGAGCGTACGCTCATCTATAAAACGCACTTGCTGCAACAGATCTTCAATCTGATCTAATAACCCATAGACCTTATCGAAAGAGGTTCGAGGAAGCTCTTTTCTCCATTGTTGGTGTTCAATTAAAGAGTTTTCAAAATTCCTTCTATAGGAGCGAAGCTCTGTCTCTTCAATCTTATAAATCGCCCCAATATCCCGAATAGCTTCTTGTTTTAATGCTTGTGTCGCTTCTTCATCCTGGAAAGAGAAATCCGCTTGAGAAATAACGTAATAGGGCGCCTCTGTCCCGATTTCCAACAGTTCCATCTGCACTTCACGGAAATGCAAAAAAAAGGTCAAAGAGATAAAAAACGTGAAAGCAAGCAAGACCCACTTGACGAGCCAGCTCCCCT
>JAHFTN010000043.1 GCA_023269365.1 Chlamydiota bacterium
TCGCTCGGGAACTCTCACCTACGAGGCGGTATGGCAGACGACTCACCTCGGGTTGGGGCAATCGAGCTGTGTCGGCATTGGAGGTGATCCTTTAAATGGGACGAATTTCATCGATGTGCTCAAACTCTTCCAAGAAGACCCCGAGACAGAAGGGATTTTGCTCATTGGAGAGATCGGGGGAGATGCAGAGGAGTTAGCTGCCCACTGGATAAAGCAGCACTGCACAAAGCCCGTTGCGGGGTTCATCGCAGGGGTCACAGCGCCATCAGGGCGGCGGATGGGGCATGCAGGCGCCATCATCTCCGGCGGCAAAGGAGATGCAAAAAGCAAGATAGAGGCACTTACAAGAGCGGGCGTCTCTGTCGCCCCCTCTCCTGCACTGATGGGAGAGGCAATGATGCAAGCTCTACAAAGGAAGAAGTGATGCTCATTCAGATCAGAGGCAAAATCCCCTTGACGATCTACCCCACCTTTTGGCTCTTTGCCGCCCTGATTGGGTACCTTAATTCCCAGAGTTTCATAGGGACATTGGTTTGGCTCGTCATTATTTTTGTATCGGTGTTGTTTCATGAGTTTGGACACGCCCTTACAGCTCTCGTATTTAAACAACACCCGCGGATTGAACTTGTAGCCCTTGGGGGACTGACCTATCACGACGGAGGAGGCAAGCTCCCTTTCTGGAAACAGTTTCTCATCGTATTCAATGGTCCTCTTTTTGGCTTTATCCTAGTTGTTGTGGCAACGCTTCTTTTGCAAATGCCCCTATTTTCCCAAGGGCTAGTGGGTTCTATTTTGTCACTCACCCGCCTTGTGAACCTCTTTTGGACCCTTGTCAACTTGCTCCCCGTGATGCCGTTGGATGGAGGACAGTTGCTGCGCATTATTCTCGAGAAGATCTTCGGGGTCAAAGGGTTTCGCTACGCGATCCTCTCGAGCCTCATCGTCGCGCTTCTTTTGAGTTTTTTCTTCTTCGTCACAAAAGGGTTTTTAATTGGCGCCCTCTTCTTCTTATTTGCCTTCCAAAGCTACGATATGTTGCGCAGGATGCACCACTTTTCTGAAGAAGACCAACGAGGAGATCTCAAAGAGGAGATCTCCCAGGTAGAAATGTTGTTGCAACAAGGCAAGAAAAAAGAGGCAATGCAGCTGTGCCAAGAGATCCGCTCCCAGGCGCATAAAGGAGTCATCTTCGAACTGGCTACCCAATACCTCGCCTTTTTGCAGTATGAGCAAGGCAATACCCAAGAGGTCTATCAGCTTCTGTCCCCCCTGAAAGCAGACCTGGCAGGAGAAGCCCTATGCCTCTTACAAGGTGCTGCCTTTGAACAAAAAGACTTTCCCCTCGTGGCGCAGCTCGCAGGAAGTTGTTTCCAGATCCGTCCCACGGTGGAAACCGCCCTACTCAACGCCTACGCCCATGCGCAGCTCCACCAAGCCACCGCCGCCATCGGCTGGCTCCAAACCGCGCGCGACGAAGGGCTAGACAACGTGAAAGAGATCTTGTCCAACTCCCTTTTCGACCCTGTGCGCAACGAGAGCCTCTTCAAAGACTTCCAGATGCGGATTTAATATTTCTCCCTTCTCTTTTAAAAGATTTACAGATACCATTTTTGGTTTTAACAGCAAGGGGGTTCCTATGGCATTCAATCGTCTCTGTGCTTTTTTTGCAAGTGGTCTACTAGTGCAAGGGCTCGTGTATGCAGACGCGCCAGAAGGATTTCCTATGTTGGAAGAGGCTGCACAAGAAAAAAAAGGGGAGACTGAGCCGAAGAAAAAGCCCAAGCCCCATTTTGCCGGGGTGAAAAAGCCTGTGGAGACCGTTAAAGCCAGAACGTCGACAAAGCCGAGATCCAAGAAGGTGAAAAACGCCTGGTTTTCGAGCAAGACGCAGCCCAAGCCCCCAAGAAAAGAAGTTGTGGAAGAGGAGGTCATAGAGCTTCCCGAAGATCGACCCCATTATCAGAAGATAAGATCTGTATTGGCGGACAACTCTGCCATGCTCCCTCGTGGCTCTAGCGTTTCTATAGAAGAAGGGGAGCAATATCCGAGAACGGGTGTAGAGGCGCCTTGTGGACATCTGTTCTTTACGGGCGAATGGTTGTATTGGAGGGTGAGGGAAGAGGGGACAGAGTTTGTCACGACGACCCCTATGGAATTTGATTACAGTTCGGGCTTTCGTGTAGGGGTAGGAGTGCATCTGCCTTATTCCCCTGGGTGGGATATTTATGCCAACTATACAGATTACCGCCCTAAAGCTTCCGCCCACAAAGAAGGGTCTTTCTATCCTCTATTTGCATATCAGGGAGCTGGGCATTCTGGATCTTTTGTGACAGCAGCAGAGGCGAGCTGGCATCTTGATTTTCAGACCGTGGATCTCGTATTTGGGAGAGGGTATTACCTTGCTAGTACCTTTAGCGTGCATCCTTTCTTGGGGATGAAGGGGGCTTGGATCGATCAGAATGCCCACATCGAATACGAGGGAGGGTATATTCCCGATGGGGAGATGTTTACGACCCATTTAAAAAATGACTTTAAGGGAGCAGGGCCTCTTTTTGGGGTCGACATGCGCTGGCATTGGGGGGTGGGGTTGAGTTTGTTTGGGGATTTTTCTTCTGCGTTTGTCGCTGGCCATTTCGATAACCACCAAGAGCAGCACCAGATGGGTCAAGAGGTGGTGCATTTTAACCGAGGATACAACCTCGTAAGCCCTTTCTTTCAGATGCTCATCGGCATGGGATGGGATCGCAATTTCAACAGAGAGCGCTCCCATGTGGGGCTGAGTGTCGGTTTTGAGACGCAGTATTTCTGTAATCAGAATCAGACGGAGCTTTTTACTGGGGCCTCTTTGCCTAGCTACCAAAGGCAGAAGGGGGATCTCGCTCTGTATGGGCTCACCTTAAAGGGGCGCTTTGATTTCTAGCGCCGTCTTTGTGTTCCGAGAAATAGAGGGCTAATCTCTCCTCTTCTCCAAGAATCCATCAGGGGCTGATTTTGGAAGCGGCCGTAGGCGCGCAGTCCGACTCCCAATACAGCAGTCTGGACAGCGATGTAAAGGGCCATCTTCAGCATCCAAGGCTCCAGGCGAGCAGCTAGAGGAAGCACCGTGACGACAACCTTCATCACTACGGCAGGGTAAAAGACGACAGTGACTGCTTAAAACATTTTATTATAATAATAAAATTTTTAATCTAACTTAATAGTATAGAAGCGGGTCATATTGCCTTGGCGGATGAGGAGTAACAGCCGCTTGTTTTCGGGGTTATTGACAGCCTCACTGAATTCATCGAGGTTGGTGACCTTTTTGTGGTTGATCGCCTGGATGAGAAAGCCGGGGCGCAGGCCTGCTTGAGCCGCTATAGAACCGGGCTTGATCTTTGTGATGACAACCCCTTCTTCTTTTTGGATATAGCCGAGTTGCTTTGCTAATTCTGGGGAGAGAGAATCGACTTCCATCCCTAGCTTTTGCATGATATTACTGCTTACAGTCATAGAAGAATTGGCTGTGCCAAGGGTGACGGGAATGGAGAGGATCTCCCCTTTGCGGTTCACCTTCAGGTTCACTTTTGTGCCTGGGTTCATAAGGGAAATTTCATTGCGAAAGGTTTGTAGCGATTTGACGGGGATCGCGTTGTACTCAATGATAATGTCTCCTTGCTTGAGGCCCGCTTTTTCTGCTGGAGAATCTTTGACGATCTCTGAGATCAGGGCCCCTTCTGGTTTGGGGAGGTTAAAGGCATCTGCGATATCTTTGTCGATGGGCTGTAAAGAGACGCCCAAGAACCCTCGTGTGACAGAGCCCTTATCGATGATCTGATTCATAATGTTTTTAGCAAGGTTGCTAGGGATTGCAAAGCCGATCCCCATGTAGCCCCCACTGCGAGAGACGATGGCGGTATTGATCCCGATCACGTCTGCATCGAGATTGAGAAGGGGGCCGCCAGAATTGCCCGGATTGATGGCGGCATCGGTTTGGATAAAATCTTCAAAATCAGTGATTTTTAAATTCTGCCTTCCCTTAGCGCTGACGATTCCCACGGTGACAGAAGCCTCCAACTGAAAGGGGCTTCCGATCGCGATGACCCATTCCCCCACGTCCATTATCTCAGAGTTGCCCAACTTCAGATAGGGAAAGTTGTCTCCTTGTACTTTGATGATTGCGATGTCTGTATGAGAATCTGCTCCGATGAGTGTCGCATCGAGCTCTTTTCCATCGTTCAAGACCACCGTGATCTTATCAGCGCCCTTGACGACATGCGCATTGGTCATAATAAAGCCGTTCGCTGTGACTAAAAAGCCAGAGCCCTGGCTTAGCTGCGGCTGGGGTCTTTGGGACTGTCCTCCGCGAAAAGGGGAGCCAAAGAAGCGGTTAAAAAAGTCGTCCCCATTGAAGTCATAGGGGTTTTGGTAGTTGCAGTCCTCTTGGTCGGGAGAGCTGCTCTGTATTTTGATAAAGACAACGGCCGGGGTTGCTTTTTTAGCCACATTGGTAAACGCCTTGGAAATTTGGGCAGGAGAGCAGACACAGGCTTCTTCTTTTTTTGCAGGAAAGTCGAGGGCATTGAGTGAAAAGGAAAGCGCGATGAGAGAAAATACAAGAGGGAACATGGGAGAACTCCTAGTTAGAAGTTATGACTATAATCTAAAGTTATTCTAAAACACAATAGGCTTTAAGCACCCTCTGAATGAGATCTGTCGAGGAGATTCCCTGCGTGTAAGGGAGGGATTGGAAAATTCCTAGACGCAAAGGAACCCCATAAAACTCGGTACATGTGGCTGAAGAAAAATCATCCCCGTGGATCACAAGGTCGATCTTGTGTTCTTTAAGATATTCCTCTGTGAGGATTAAAGGGGCATCGGGGATCACCTCGTCGACATAACGACACGCTTCAACGACAACAATCCTCTCTTGCATAGTCATGATGGGTTTGCGTTTATAAGAGGTCGCTGTTTCATCGGAGTGGATCCCCACAATTAGGGTGTCTCCATAGCTCTTTGCCCTCTGGAATAGAGAGACATGCCCTGCATGCATCAGATCCGCGACCGCATCGACATAAATCCGTTTGGGTTCTGCATAGAGAGTTCCCAAGATAAGAAATAAGAAAAGAAAAAATTTCATACGAGGCTCCTTTTTTAAATGGGGAAAAGGGGCAACTTTAGCATTGTGTTTTCTTTTTTTAGAAGATCTTTGCCGGCCAATGAGACGATGACCCCTTGATTTTTTCTAGAGAGGAGATGCTCTTTTACAGCGGCTTGGACTTGGGCAGAGTTGAGTGCCAAGAAGCGGTCTCTAAAAGCTTGGCGCAGCTGTGTCGTTTTTCCATCGCGCAGCCAAGTGTAGGCGACAAGGGCTCGGGAGCTAGGAGCAAGGGGTATATCAAACTGTTGGATGAGGCCGAGCTTTGCCTCTTCGAGGTCTTGCGTAGAAAATTCCCCCGCGGCAATCGATTCGATTGCTTCTTGGAAGGTGGCGATAGTAGAGGCGAGGTGGGGGTCTCTATATGCATGGAATTGGAAATGTCCCAATGTCGAGTTGTAAGTGGCTCCACAGCCGTAGGCACCCCCTTGTTCTCGGATCTTGCGATGCAAGATTTTGTTATCAAAAAGCGCAGTAGAAGCGTAGAGAGCGGCCGCATCGGGATGGGTGTAGATAACAGAGGGGAAAGCTTCCGATGTGAAAGCCACCTGAGAGGGGATCTCTCTAACCTGAGAGACGACAGGGCGTAGAGCTGTATCGAGTTTCAGAGGAGAAAAAGGGATCGTGGAGGAGAGCTCGCTTAGGTCAAAATAGGCATTCTCCTCGAGAGTTTTTAGCGCTTCTTGAGAACAGCTCAACACCAGGTGCAAGTTATGGAAAGAAAAGAGTTGGTTCTTGAGGCGGATCAGCCTATCTACAAGAGGCATTAAGTTGCGTTTTAAATCTTTTGTAATCGATTCGATACATTTAAAATAATCTAACCCGAACCATAGCTGGTGGACATAGGCCGCTGGAGAAAAGCCAGAAGAGGCGAGCTGGTTAGCGTAGAGCAGCGCTTTTTTATTGAGTTGATTGACTAAAGATTCGCGCAGCTGCTTTATGAGTTCCTCTATCCTTTTTTTGTCGTCAAAGCGGGGACACTGTAGCATTTGCTGCATGAGGTCAAAGAGAGGAGCCATGTTGCGCACGAGGGCTTTGCCTTTAATGCCCAAAGAGGGGCGTATCGTCTGAGGGAGCGTCATCTGCACGTTGAGAGCGCAAGAGGCGCCGATTCCTCCTGTATGAGCTTGAATGTAGCGCAGATTCTCTTCATAGGAGCGCCCACCACAGCCAAGCTCAGGAAGAAGCGCCATGAGTAGATGCAAATAGGGGAGATCTTCTTCTTCCACGTGAGGGAGATCGAATAGAAGATCTGCATAGACGATATGATTGGTAAAGCAGTCGTGATGGTAGATCTTGAGGTGTTTTTTTTGCATTTCAACAAGAGGCAGATGACGCGTCTGTTTCTCCACATCTTTTAAAGAGACTTTGGGAAGGCAGTCTAGGGATTGTTTCTCGACATGCTTCTGAAAGGTGGAAAGTGTTTCTGTTTGGCGCAAAATACGTTGGATCTCCTCTTGCGAGAGCTCTGAGCGGAGTTGCTTTAGTTTTTCTTGTTCTTGGGCGGTCTCTTTAGCAAGAAGCAGGGGATCTGGGTGCATTACCAGGCGCACCTGATGGGTGTTGTGAATGAAATATTTCTCTATGAGGCCTATGAGGTAAGAGGGATGTTTACACTTCTGCAACAACTCCTCGAAGATGGAGTGGACCACTAGGGCCTGTTCAGGAGGGCACCCGTGCTGTTTTGCAAGAGCAGCGCGCATGAAAAGAGCTAACCCAAACGGAGCGTGCTCTGTATTGATCTCTAATCGGGAAAATTCCAACTGGTGGAGTGCCGCTTCGATCGTCTCCCAGGGGATTCCCTTCTTGATAATAGAGAGCAATGCTTTTTTCAGAGTGGTTTCTAGCGCATGGATATCGGCGGGATCACATCCCTTGCAGACAATGGCGTAAGGGACCTCACTCATCTCCGTGTCTATATAGGCATCGACATGGACGCAGAGGTTGGAACGTAGAAGTGGGGCTTTTAATAACGAGGCGTCATCTTCCATTAAAATGGCGTCGAGAACGCTCAGCGCCAAGATCTCTTCTTGGTTGTCGATAGAAGCGGTGAGGAACCCGAATGTTACAATAGAGCGAGGGGTGGTGTCATCAGAAGCGTGAGAGGGGTAGAACCCTTCCTTTTGGAGGGGTGTCTTAAAACGCCTTTGCTTTACAAGAGCGAGGGGTTTTTGTCGTTTTTCCACTCCTTTAAGTGCGCCCTGTTCTAACACATCCAAATGGGTCTTCAAGGGGAGATCCCCATAGAAAAAGAAGAGACACTGGCTCGGGTGGTAGTATTTCTTATGGAAGGAGAGCAGCTCTTGGTAGGTCAAATCGGGGATCACCTTGGGATCTCCTCCCGAATTGTAGGTATAGGGGAGGTCGGGAACAAGGAATTCCATGAGAGCATGCCAGATGCGAGAGTCAGCAGAAGCCAAGCTCCCTTTCATCTCGTTAAAAACGATCCCCCGAATTTGCAAGGGAGTAGTGATGTCTTTGGGATCGGTGAATTCTAGGTGGTGTCCCTCTTGAAGAAAACTCATCTCTTTAAGTTCAGGGTGGAAGACGGCATCGACGTAGACATCGAGCAGGTTGTAAAAATCTTTTTCGTTTTGAGAGGCAGCTGGATAGCAAGTAAAGTCAGCTCCTGTCAGTGCATTCATAAAGGTATTTAGACTCCTGCGGCTCATCGAGAAAAAAGGGTCTTTCACGGGGAACTTTTTAGAACCACACAGCACCGTATGTTCCAAGATATGGGGAGCGCCATTAGAGCTCGAGGGGAATGTTTTAAAAGAGAGGCAGAAGAGGTTTTCTGGGTCATCATTCCCAATGTGCATCACAAGGGCTCCGCTGGGGAGGTGCTCAATTTCTCGCAAAATGCAGTTGAGTTCGGGGATCGGTAAGTACTTTGTCACAACAAAATTGCCGTAACGTTCATGGGGAGTAGTTAAAAAGTTTTGGTGTGTCATTCTGTGCTCTTATGTCAGGAATAAGAGCACAGCATAGAGGAATGGCTTGAATTTTCCAAGCGTTATACTTGGCATTTAATCCCATTCACGAAAAATAAATTCATAAATTTAACAAGGAGGCGGCGCAGATTTTTGTGTCTGGAGCGAGCAAGCATTGCCAAATGGCAAGGCGCGAGTGAAGACCAAAAAGATGCTGCCAAGCCGACGCGGTTAAATATGAATTTATTTCTTGCGATTGGTATAAGAGGTGTAGATTTTGAAACGGGGGGTAACACTACGCGTTTTTGTTGTAAAAGTTGTTGTTTAACACTGAGATGAATGCCTGAGGCACAAAGACTCTGAAGGTGCTCTTTCTCTGACCGCAAAAGAGCACCCAAGCAGTTCTGCCTGACCGGCAGAAGGAACTGACAGCAAAAAAAGTTGAGTCTTAATGCAACTGAATAGTCATACTCTTTCCCTCCACTAATGGCTAAAATCCAGCGAAAAAGACCTTTTATTTTTTTATACAGAAGTATTAAAACGAGATCATGAGTCATGAATTAAAAATTACTGTTGATGGCGGTCGCTACGGGTTACACACAGCAACATTAAAAGCTGATTTTCCATCTGATAACTCAGTGATGTTGGAAGGAAGGCGCTATGCCGTCATTGTCGACAAAAAAGAAGAGCTATCAGTGGTCTTAGATACGCTTAATGTTCTGTATCCAGGGGCCGTGACTTCATCAGAGCCTCTTCCTGGGCGTATCTCTAAAATGGAGGCTTGCCTAGTTCCATTAACATGGGCACAACAAGATGATAGATACCTTCTAGATCTTAGAAGTCGTATTGCCGAAGCTTATCTCTCTAAACCTGAGGGAAATACTGAAGAATTCAAAACGTTCTGGTTAGACGGCAGGCTCAGACAATATTGCATTGATAACTTTGAGGATTGCGTAAATGAAGCTTTTACAAGAAAAGATGCCGCATTACTGACTCAAGCATTAGCTAATATGCCCGAAAATAGTCTTGTTGCCTTTGTACGCACATTCGATTTAAAGGTCCCCACGCGTCAAGACGCTATTAATCGGTTTATTTTCTCATCTGAGTCTGTACAAGAGCTTAGGGAATATGTTCAAAATCCAGCCGTTGGCTTTTCTGGGGTAATTGTTCTACAAGATGCTAACGGGATCCACACTGTCACCTCTGAGGGAATGGATCCAAATACGCCATTTGCCATCCATTCCATCGGCAAGGTGTTCTCGGAAATGCTTGTCCTACGCCTTATTCATGAGGGATTAATCCTTGAAACGACCTTAGATCAACCGATTCAATTAGACCCTGAAGTCATAAAACAGCTTCCGTCACTAGTACAGCTACATCTTAAAGAACAGAAACCCACTCTTAGGCAAGTAATGATCCATCAGGGAGGGCTCGGTGAGTATTTAAACAAGTATTTTGATGCAATTGAACAAGCGATTGAATCAGGGAAAAAGCCCCCTCAAATGGAACGCCCTGAAGATTTCTTGTCCTATGCCGAAGACGAAGTAGTGCCTATGGGAAAAACTCATTATAGTAATTTGGGGATTCTTCTCGTTGGACTCTCTTTACAACATCTCACTAAAATTCCTTTTGATGTCCTGCTACGAAGACATGTCTTAGAACCATCTGGAATCCATCATTTTTCCTCTCAAAGACCAATAGGAGCCAGATTTAATCCACAAGATCCTCTAGCAGCTCACATATGTGGAAGCCCTGCAGGAGGGTATTGGACCACAGCCACTGATTTATGCAAACTTGGCAAGTGGATAGCAATGCAATGGTCAGACCCCACTTTTGTGAAGCTCATTGAAACATACGGCGGTGAGTTTTATTCTCAAGGACAGATTTGGCATGATGGAATTATTCCTTCCTCCTCAGCTTGCTTTTCCTCATTTCCCAAGTACAGCATAACAATTGCTATTCTTTCTGATAAGAATCCTGGTGCCTCAGAAATGGATAATGCGATTAGAGATCACATGCTTCATAAACCCCTATATTATGCCCCTGGAATTCCTTTCAGCTACACCCACTCATCGAATCTCGCTATAGGCTTGTAACGTTTAAAAAAAAGCATGGGCTCTTGTCATGCTTTTTCCCTCTTATTAACCCGAGCCCCAAACAGGTGACAAGATGCGCTAGCGAGGCAACGCCAAATCGAAGAGGGCGTAGCCCTCGTTCTGAACGAGGAGCACCATTGCCAAAGGCAAGGGCGACGAGGAAGATCGATTTGGCTAAGCCGCAGCAAACAGATTGTCACCTGTTTGGGGCTCGGGTTAATAACGGCCTTTTGCTGCCACAGCAATGTTGGAATAGGAAACACTGACTCGAGCTTTTCGATTGCTGGGCTTAGAGCTTACGATGATATCCACATCTTTTCCTAGCTCAATCAGGAAGTGCATTAAGCGCTCCACTGAATATCCCCTGAAATGACCATTTAACAGGCTGGATAATTTAGGTTGAGAAACCCCAAGAATTTCAGCCGCTTTTGTCTGGGTAAACTTCTTTTTCTTTATGGCTTTTGTGATCTCCATGACGAGAGTGGCTTTTGTTTCCATCTCTTTATGATCTTTGTACCCCAATTGCTCATAGACGCTGCCTAAACCCATTTTAACTCGAATATCTTCTTTTTGAGATCTTTTTTTTTTCACAGATTCCCCCTATTAAGCAACCAAGCCTGATACTTCAGCTAGGAGGATCAATTTGGCAAAGTCGCAGCCGTTTAAAAATTGGACTAGTCAGCTTGGGGATAACGATCAAGCAAACTGTCGACATCTCAGCAGCTCCCGTTAGCCGTTGTGTTTTATAATAAGGAGGTTGCATATGATTTCCCAGAGACAGGCTCTGTACACGACAATTTTTTTCCCTCTGCGCCCTCTGCGTCTCAGCTCCT
>JAHFTN010000044.1 GCA_023269365.1 Chlamydiota bacterium
TTAAAGTAAACGGTTGTGGCTTTTTTTGTATAATATTTAATGATGTTATTCAATAAGAAGTAGGAGATCCTCGCTTTAAACTGCGTCCAATAAGATTGGTTTTTAAGGGATAAAAAGAAAGCATTTTTAAGGTCGTTTTCCAAAAGTTGTTTTGTCGTGTCATTCCTATGTTGAGACAGTAAGGCGCGATACCCATCCTGGTTAGGTTTCAATCTACATACTTTTTCAGAGACATAGCTAAGGGTTAAAAAAGAAGCCAGGTTGTCTACTAAAAGATCTTTTTCCCTAGTTGCTAGTGTTTCAAAGGAGTCTACGGGGGTTTTCGGAGAAACGAGGAGATCTTCAGCACTAGAATTGGCGCTACTGGGAACAGGAGAGGTCCCTCCTAAACTTTGAATAGAAGGTAAAAAGAGGCTTTCTGGCTCTGTCTCTTCAAGACTAAAAGGTTCAAGCCCATCGTCTTGGAATAGAGAGAGAGCTTCTTGTGCTTGAATTTTGATCTCATCCCAACTTTTAGACTTGATCAAGTGTTCTAGAACCTCTCGAAATTTCTGAATCTTCTCACTGTTTTCAATGTATCCTGAACGCACAGCGCTTTCTAGCCCTACTTTTACATAAGTTGCAGCTGTTGTTGGAACGGGGCTTTGTTGAAGAGGCTCAGTTCCTTCTAGGAGCGGTAGTCCCAAAGCAGTGCGCACTATGTTCATAGGAAGAGCGGCTACATGGCCTAGAACTCTTTGTGTTACAGCTTCTGTTTGTCCTAGTGTCGCATGAAGTAATCCTGGAGTGTAGTGGCGACCGAGACATAAAAAACCCTCTTCTAGCGCTACAAGAGATACAGGAGTCGAGCCGTCCCAATCGCTAAGTATAGTCAAGGTGTCGCATAGAGCATTAAGGGCTTCTTTTTCTTTAAGGCTAAGTCCTTTAGGAAAAACATACTTGTCAACGTCACTTATTTTAGTTAGGGTGTCGTATAAATTTTTTGTAGTCTTTTGAATGGATAAAAGAGTGGGTTCTGTGGGTTCTGTAAGGGAACCATAAATCTCTTTTCTCAAGTTTTCTAATAGAACATAAGCTCTTTCTAGCAAGGGGTGAGGCTTTTCAGTCAGGGACCGCGTTGTTTCTTTAATAACCCCCTCTACCAAAGACCTTCTTGTGTGATTTAACAGGGTGTGGGGCAGGAAAATCACGCATTTTGTTCCATACCATGAACCGCTTGCTACTTGTTTTACGACATTTAATGAGGTGGCCCCCACATTCGAGAGCATGTAACCAGTTCCCAAGGCAGCTTCTTGTGCTCCTATTAAGCCAGTTCTTAAGGCATCAGTAGTGCCTGTTGCCATTCTACCAAGAGCGCCTTTAAAAGAAGGGATAGAAGGGATATAGCCCAACATAAAACACCATTGTTAATGCTTATTTATTATATAGTTAATGCGTTAAACATTCAATCGATATGATGTAGTTTTTCTGAATTAAATATATTATTATATAGTAGATTTTTTTAAAAATTTCTATATCCTATTTTCCCCCATTTGGTTAAGCTGGTCTCTCAACGGAGACTTTGGTGCGGCAGATTAAAAAAATGTTTTGTAAGAGGATAAGTAACGAAATGGAGTCAGCAAATGGACTATAGCAAAGTGGCAATATTATGTGGAACTCTACTCACGGTAGCGATGGAAGCCTCTTCAAAAGAAAGGGAAAGCTTCTCTCATTGGGAGCTCTTTGGCGATTTTGTCTATCTGAAAAGAACGGATCTTCACGATATGTCTATTGTGAAAGATTCCGATGATCACACGAAAATTCACACTAAAGATTTAATCCATAGTTTTGATTTTGAGCCCGGGTACCGAGTGGGGCTATTCTATAGCCCCAACGACAAAAATAGTTTTGAGGGAAACTTCCTCTTGGTGGAAGATTGGAAGGGGAGGAAGAAAAAGCAGGGGGATGAGGATTTAAGTTTTCCCTTCACAAGTTCGACCTATGATCTCGATTTTACAGATGCTGATAGAGCCAAGGCGGAATATAGTAGTGGATTTTGGGATGCAGAGCTCAACTACTGGCGCCATTTTGGGCCCCATGGCCAAGAATTTTTTAGGTTATCGGGCATTGTGGGCCTGCGCTTTTTCCACTGGGATGAAAGGTTCTCTTTGGCTATGACGACGCCTCCTGATACAAGCACTTATACGATCCATACGGAAAATCGGATTTTAGGGGCACAACTGGGTCTCGATTTCCAGATGCATCCCACGCGCAAGATCTGTTTAGAACTTTTAGCTAAAGTAGGAGGTTTTGCCAACAGCACGGAGCAGAGGCAATTTTTAGGAGATGATGATAATACGGTGAGTGTGCGAGATTCAGAAAAGCAGCAGTGGCAGCCTGGAATTTTTACCGATGTAGAAGCGCAATTTGGGTTGCAGTGCACTTCATGGATGAACCTGCACATAGGCTATGAGGTGCTCTATCTGACGGGATTGGCCCTCGCTCCAGAGCAGATTAGCAAGCAAGTCGATAGTAGCGCGGGGAAGAAGGATTATACGCATGGAAACGCGATTGTCCATGGGCTCTTTGCCGGATTAAAACTCAATTTTTAAAAAAAGCCGGAGAACACTTACAGCACGGCTTTGGTCCTTAAGGCTGCTACCTTCCGATCCTGACCTGGTTCGAACCGCGTCCGCTCTATGAGGTCCCCGGCAAAGAGGGTAATTTTACCTTTTTGGGGATAAAGAAACAAGAAGAAATGCCTCTCTACTTCTTAGGGGTTTTTTTTCTGGTGGGTTTGTCAGGAACAAGTTCGTAGCGATAGGGGGGCTTAACTTCTACAATCTTACCATTGCGTGAAAAAACAAGGGATGTCCCTGTACGCACAGCGACTTCAAAAGCTCTTTTAAAACTTCTTTCATGTGCTTTTAATAGCATTTCGTTGATCTTATCATTCATGCGTTGCCTGCTCTATTTTTTCCCAAATTACCCCGTCAAAAATTTCTATACACAAACAACCTCAAAAGTTGGGTTTCCTCAAGGAGTCGCCCTGAATTTGAGTCAGGCGCAGCCGATCCCGAAGCAGCTCAACTTGGAATTTGTTGGGCGATGCAGGGGGACTCAAATTCAGCGGCTGACCTTGCGCCGAGGAAACCCAACTTTTGAGGTTGTTTGTGTATAAAATAGCGTCTGATTAGCTAGTAATTCGAGTGTCATCGTAGTTTTGCCAGCTCCATTTGGTCCAGCAATCATAAGGATCTGTTTTAACACGGCACCGCCTTTTTTTGAGAAATAAGGGTTTCCCGCGCGAAGGGGCGCGGGAAACTGCCTCGCTTTAAGGCTGGGGGAGCGCGCGCACCCTCTCTAGCTTCGTCCCAGGGAAGAGGGTCTCGAGGATTTTTGGGGCCTTTTCCCCTTTGTCGGCCATGGCGGCAGCGCTAAAGAGGCATAACCCCACGCCGACCCCCTCTCCAAAACCTTTAAAGAGAACCTGATCTCCTTTGGCTTCAATGGAAAAGTCGTTGCTCTTGAGTTTATTTGGAGAGAGGGCCCTTTGTAGATTTACAAAATCGATCTGTGTAGTTTTTTCCCCGTCTTTCAGGCGGGCGGCGTAGACTTTTTGGGAAGCGCTGTCTTGGTAGAGGTCGAACTCTGAGACTTTAACAGCTCCAAGGGCTTTTGCTAACTCTTGTCTAGAGATGGAAAAGGTCCAGAGGTGTTTTTCTTTCTCATGGGCAGCAAAGGGGGTTTCTACTCCTTGTGGGGCTTTGACTTGTTTTCTGAAAACAGTTGCAAAATCTGCTGTTCTTCCTGCGCTATCTTTTGTCCAAGTAGTGGGGAAGGGGGAGCCTTGGTAGTTCATCACCATGTGGCGCGTGTTATTGATCGCTCTATCGACATGTAAATTTTGTAGCGTTAGAGCGTAACCTTGGTAGTTGACCTCTTTTGCATCGACATGCCAAAAGGTAACGGGAGTGTGGCTGACGAGGTAGTAGGCATGGGTACGCGCTGTGATGGCGATCGCATCCATCACCTCTTCATCCATCTCAGAGGAGAATTGGGAGGTCATGATCGATTTGAGATAGCGCTCGATATCGACCTCATTGACAACCGCGATCTTTCCTCCTACATCGTAGATTTCGACACACCCTTTATATTCGATCCCATTGACAAGAAGGGAGCTATTTGCTCCTTTGGGAACAAGGCGCACTTGGAAACATCCGGGAATCAACTCTCCCCAGACAAGCCCATTTTCGGAAGGAGAGATCCAGTGGCGCTCCGTAGAAGAGCCTTGTGAGAGAAGTAGGTCGTTAAAGGGGTTGTAGATTTCATAGCGTCCTTTAGCCTCGAGAAGAACCTGATCTTTGTTTTTTTCGATGAGGACTTTAATCGTGGCAGGTTTTGATTTCTGTGCGGCATCTGTAGGAAATTCCAACCCCGATGCGCAAAGGGTCAAAGGAGCTAGTGCGCCGATCCATAGGGAAAGGGCAAGAAGCGTTTTGTGTGTGTTCATCTTAAAATTCTCCATTCTTAAAATTGTCAGGGGGCCTACGTCCTAAATGGACATAGGAAGAAGGGGTGACCTCTCGCCCTCGAGAGGTGCGTTTGAGAAACCCTTGCATAATGAGGTAAGGTTCATAAACTTCTTCTAATGTGTGTGCCTCTTCAGAAAGAGCGGCGGCGAGGGTGTTGATCCCGACGGGCCCTCCCTGGTAGTGATCAATCATGAGTCCTAAAATGCGCTTATCCATCTCATCTAGCCCCTTTTGGTCGATTTCGAGCAGGTCTAAAGAGAGGTGAGCTATTGCCTCATCGATCACCTTGTGATGATGGATCTGAGCATAGTCTCTCACCCAGCGCAAAAGGTTATTTGCAATGCGCGGCGTTCCTCTTGCCCTTGTCGCAATGGCAAGAGCTCCTTCATTCGTAAGATTTGCGCCGAGGATGTGAGCCGAACGTTTTAAAATGATCTCTAGCGATTCAGGGGAGTAGTAGTCGAGTCTTAAATTCAACCCAAAACGAGAGCGCATCGGGCTGCTTAAAAGGCCAGATCGGGTCGTCGCCCCTACGAGGGTAAAGGGTTTGAGCTGGACTTGTACGCTGCGAGCGGAGGGGCCCGAGTCGATGAGCAGGTCCAAAGAAAAATCTTCCATTGCGGGGTAGAGGTACTCTTCCACAGAGCGATTGAGTCGATGGATCTCGTCGATAAATAAGACATCCCCTTCTGCCAAATTCGTCAAAATCCCCGCGAGGTCTCCTGGCTTTTCAATGACAGGACCAGAGGTGACGACAAGGTGGGTCCCCATCGTCTTTGCAATAATGTGAGCCAAGGTTGTTTTCCCAAGGCCAGGAGGCCCACTCAGGAGGCAATGGCCAAGGGCCTCTTTCCTTTGCTTTGCCGCTTGCGTCACCACATCGATCTTTTGTTTGATCTTCTCTTGTCCGACAAAATCAAAAAGCGACTGGGGCCTTAGCGGCTTTTCAAACGGTTCATCTTGCTTGACTAGGGAGGATTCAATAAACGACTCTGTCATATTTGGCTCTGTACTAGACAAAATTTCTCGCCTAAAAAAAATCGGGAAGAGAAATAACAAAATATTAGGATGGACAGGATGGGAAAATTTATTTTTTTATTTTTTATCCTGTCCATCTTAATATCTTGTTATTTTCCTTCTACTTTTGCTCTCTGAACCTATCCCAGTAAACGAAAAGTAGGCTTTTTGACCCTTTTTCCACAGGTTCGAGAGCCACTTCTTGGTCTACTTATTTAAGTATGTCCTTCGAAGTGACTCTCGAACCTGCGAAAAAAAACCTCAAAAATCCTTAGTTTTCATTTACTGGGATAGGTTCCTAGAAAAAAATTGTTCAGTACAGAGCATATTTGGCGAGGTTCTGACTTTGATTAAACACTAGCAAGAAATCGAATTCATGCGCTATATCAAATTCATGTAGGAGAGAATGTGAAAAGTTGTGTAGCATCTTTCCCGACTCTGAGGTGTTTTTATGGGTTTACAAGCAGATCGATGGATTCGTGAAAGGGCAGAAAATGAGGGGATGATTGAACCCTTCGAGCCAGAGCAGGTGCGCTCTATCAATGGAAATAAGGTGATCAGTTACGGACTTTCTAGCTATGGATATGACTTGCGTGTCGCAAGAGAATTTAAAGTGTTTACAAATATGTATAGCTCCCTCATAGATCCCAAAGATTTCAATGAGCAGGCCTTTGTCCACATCGAGGCAGATACCTGCATCATTCCCCCTAATTCCTTTGCGCTCGCTCGCAGTGTAGAGTATTTTAGAATCCCTCGCAATGTTTTGACGATCTGTATTGGAAAATCGACTTATGCTCGTTGCGGGATCATTGTGAACGTGACCCCGTTTGAGCCGGAATGGGAGGGGTACGTCACCTTAGAAATCTCTAATACCACCCCGCTTCCCGCTAAAATTTATGCCAATGAGGGACTTGCTCAAGTCCTTTTTTATACAGGAGCTGAAGAGTGTGAAGTGTCGTATGCAGATCGAGGAGGTAAATATATGAGGCAAACGGGAATTACGCTCCCTGTTTCTTAATTGCTTTGATTTAAAAATAAAAATACGCTAATTAAATAATAAAGTACCTATGAACAGTGTGAAGTTTGTGTCAGATGAACGGGAAGTGTTGATAGATAAGCCCTCTAAAAAGGGGATCCTCTCTCAGAATTGGTGGGTGATTCTCTTTGCTGCAGCCTGTGGTGTTGTCTATTCGAGCTCTATGCAAAAAAAGCAGCTTGTCATCGCTTCTCTAGACCAGCGCCTAGAAGCTTTGAGAGAAGAGAAAACTCAACTACTCGAGCAGAATCAAGAGTTACAACTTCAGATTCACAGCCAGAGCGACCCCGCATGGATCCAGTTGACGCTTATGAAGGGATTGGGCCTTGTCCCCGAGGGGCAATCGAAAGTGTATTTCTATAATGAGCCTCCTTCTGTACCCAGGTAATGCCCTTGTTGATCGTTCTCATTTTTCTTCTCCTCTTTCTTCTTAGCTCTTCTGCCTTTTTTTCCTCGTCGGAAGTGGCTCTATTTTCCCTCTCTTCTCCGAAGGTAAAAGCTTTTAAAGCAGATGAAGACAAGCGTAAGCAGCTGATTGCCAAATTGCTCTCCTCCCCTCGTGATCTGCTCGTCACTTTGCTCATGTTCAATACTCTGATCAACATTTTGATTCAGAATGTCACCTCGAGTCTATTCGGAGATTTTTCAGGATGGGGAGTGAATATCGGGGTCCCTTTGGCCTTAACTCTTATTTTTGGAGATGTGCTCCCCAAATCAATGGGGCTATCTCAAAATGTAGCGATCTCGTATCGAGTCGCTTCGATCCTCGATCTGTTGCAGCGCTACACACTGCCATTTAGAAAAGTGCTCATCGCTGTGACAGGAGTGGTGTCTCGGGGTTGTTTTTTCTTTTTAAAGCCGGAAGAAGAGATCTCGCTAGACGAGCTTCAGCACGCTTTAAAAACATCTCGCAAGGACGGGGTCTTAAATGGGGATGAGGCGGAGTTGATCCGCGGATATCTACTATTACAAGAATCTCAAGTGAAAGAGGTAATGCGCCCAAGAGAAGAGGTCCTTTTCTATGGGATGCAGGAGAATTTATCAAAACTTGTCCACCTCTTTGTCGATCAAGAGTGTTCCCGCCTTCCCGTCTGCAAGACGGGTTTAGACGATGTGATTGGGGTCATGACAAGTCAGCTCTACTTTGTATACAAAGAAAATGTGCAAAAAAATACCGATCTATTGCCCCTTTTGAAAAAACCCTTTTTCGTTCCGGAGGGGATGTGCGCAGAAACTCTTTTAAGTCAGATGTATGAAAGGGAAGAATCTTTAGCTCTCGTTGTCGATGAGTATGGGTCGGTTTCAGGACTGATAGCTCTAGAGGATTTGGTGGAAAAGGTGGTAGGGGAAATTGCCGACGCTCGGGATGTAAAAAATCGATTTACACGCTCCGGTGATGAGGTGATCATCGCCAGCGGAAAAATGGAGCTCTCTGAATTCGAAGAACTCTTCGGCACTCCCTTTTTTAGCGAAAATAACATGGTTACCGTGGGAGGGTGGCTCACAGAGCAGTGGGGAGATATTCCCAAAACGGGAACCAAGGTGATTCTTCAAGGCTTTTTCTTTCATGTCCTTGCTGCAGATTTAAAACGAGTGCGCCGGATCTACATTCGCAAACTAAAACCTAAGGAGGGTGTTTGAGTCCTTCTTGGAAATTTTTCATTTTAATGATCCTCATCTCCCTTGTCACGCAAGCCTTTTTTGCGATGGTGGAGATGGCATGCGTTTCTTTCAATAAAGTCAGACTTCAATACTATGTCAGTCATAAGAACCGCAGAGCCCTATGGCTCTCCCATCTGCTTCACCACCCCGCCTTTTTATTTGGGACAACCCTCATTGGTGTCAACACTTCGTTAATCGTAGGATCTGAGTGCGCACGCCGCTTCTACGACTCTTTAGGGCTCAACCCCGACCTAGCCCCTCTCTCTCAAGTTGCCCTTGTCCTCATCTTTGCTGAGCTCTCTCCTCTATTTGCCGGCCGCCGCTATGCAGAACATGTGGCGATGCTCGGCATCCCTTTTCTCTTTTTCTTTTCCCTTCTGTTTCGTCCCCTCACTTGGGGACTAGATCTTCTTTGTGTCGGCGTGGGAAAACTCTTGGGAAAACCCGTAATTTCTGGTGCCTACTTGTCGAGAGAAGAGTTGCAAAAGATGATTGAAGAAAAAGAAGACGCTATTACAACAGAGCAAGGCTCAAGAAAATTTAACTCTATTATTGCCAATATTTTCACCCTCAAGAATAAGACGGTAAAAGACCTCATGCAGCCCCTAACACATGTCCCCATCGTCCCTTCCTTTTGCACCGTGGGGGAGATGCGCAGAGTTGTGCAAAACAAAAAAGTTGCCTTTCTTCCGATTTACCATAGAGAAGCACAAAACATCATCAGTATCGCCTATCCAAGAGACCTCCTTCGCCATTCTGATAATAAGAGAATTAAAGATGTTGCACGTCAGCCCTGGTTTATTACAGAAGACAGCTCCATTATACTCATTTTAAAGCAATTTAGACGCAATAATCAGAGTGTCTCTATCGTGCTTAACAATAAAGGGGTTGCGACAGGGATCCTCACTCTTGATGAGATTGTGGATGAGATTTTTGGAAGGTCGGATACGTGGAACTCTTTTGAACAAATGGTCCCCAGAGCCCACCATGTCGTTCTCGACCGCTCCTTTCCTGCTGATACCCTTCTCGCTGAGTTTAACGAGCAATTCCGTGTCAATCTGAGTTATCAGGATGCTAAAACCCTAGAAGAGGTGATGATCCAAGCTCTCGGCCACCGCCCCGCCAAAGGGGAGTCGCTCCGGATCGATCAGTTTGAGCTCACCGTCGAAGAAGACCCCTTCCTCGGTGAGAAGACGATTCAAGTCTGCACAGTTTTTTAAACTCGACTTTGCGGATAGGTTCATACGCCCAAAAACCTGTTCTCAAAAATTCAAAAAATCACTTCGGGAGCTGCTGCATGGGAAAAATGTTTCTTGAATACCGTTTCAATATCGTGATACACTCAGCGCGGCTGACTACTTCAGTTTTTAAATGGCTGCGACTTTGCCAAATTGATCCTCCTTGTCGCCCTTGCTGAATAAGCCACCATTAATAAAAGGGCCTCGTAAGAAGCTCGTGCCATAAAGCCAGGAGGCTTTAGACGCTTTAATTGCCTCCACCAATGGATACAAGTCCAGTATGAATTTAATCTCAACAGAAAGCTCACAGAGCAACGACAAGCCATCTTCGCTTGGAAGTTTTAAAACACTTAATTTTAATGTATTTCAGGAAATTTTAAGAGGTTTGACCTGCCTAGATGCGCTTAGACTAGTTTCTCTCGTGTGTAAAACAATCCGAGAGGGTTCCCTTGATGGAACAAACGCTTTTCTAACCATCGTTAAAATGGAGTTGTACTGCCTTCGAATACCGAATATCCCCACGACAATGCTAACTATGCAATCCACTTTAACCAAAAATGCTTTTGCAGAGCATTTCCGGTCTGCGTCCCCCCCCGTCTTACAAGAAATTAGACGAGCATTAAATGGCAGAAACTCCCCGTTTTTCGTCTACATCGCCCCAATGCTGGTCTTACTTAGAGAAGACGTTTTTACAGCGCGACAAGAAAATAACTCTCAGAAACTAGTATCCCTCTCAAGACAAGAGCCTGATATCCCAAAAGCCCTCGAAATCGCTAAATTAATTTCAGACGAGAATGGAAGAAACTATGCACTAGGAGAACTCTCAGAAAGAGTGCAAGATATCCCAAAAGCCCTCGAAATCATTAAATTAATTTCACGCGAGAATGAAAGAAACTGGAAACTAAGAGAACTCTCAAAAAGAGTGCAAGATATCCCAAAAGCCCTCGAAATCATTAAATTAATTTCATGCGAGAATAAAAGAAACCGTGCACTAGAAGAACTCTCAGAAAGAGTACGCGATATCCCAAAAGCCCTCGAAATCATTAAATTAATTTCATGCGAGAATGAAAGAAACCGTGCACTAGAATTCCTCTCAATAAAAGAGCCCAATAAAGCAAAAGCCCTCGAAATCTTCAAATTAATTTCAGACGAGAAGATCAAAGATCTTGTAATAACATTCATTGTAATACAAGAGCTCAATAATGCAAAAGTCCTCGAAATCGCTCAATTAATTTCAGACGAGAAGATCAGAAACATTGTACTGGAAATTCTCTTAAGAAAAGAGCCTAATAAAGAAAAAGCCTTCAAAATCGCTCTGTTAATTTTACAAGAGTCTAAAAAAAACATAACAGCCTCTAAAAACATGGAAAATGAACGCTATGAATCATTTCTACGTGAAGAAATAAATTATTTCGAGCAATGGCCAGCAGCTCCCGTTAGCCGTTGTGTTTTATAATAAAGAGGTTGTATATGATTTCCCAGAGACAGGCTCTGTACACGACAATTTTTTTCC
>JAHFTN010000045.1 GCA_023269365.1 Chlamydiota bacterium
TGTTAAAATCTGAGAAATCTTCGAAAAAGGGTATTAGAGCCAAGCAGTTCAAGGCAGCAACTAGTCAAGACTATCTATACAGGGTGCTTGCAGTCTCTAACTTTTGATGCGCTCGCCCTGGCCAAGGTCCAATCCACTCACTGTATTACTTTTCAAAAGCGAGTTATGCGATAGTAACGAGTTGTGCAATCGTTTAAACTGTCAATTTAAAAAAATCCTTATCATTCTTGAAGCACTGAACTTTAACTTTCGGCTGCCGTCCCATAATGGACGTCAACTCCACGTTGATGTAACATGCCTTCCAAACCCACAATTCTCGCTTCTCTCAGAAATAAAAGGAAATTTGAAGTTGGACCTGTTCCAAAAAAAAGTATATGACTTAGAAGGGCCCCTAATGCTTTCAGAACTAAGACTAGTAAACTCCTTAGGCTTTAAGATAAAAGAAGCTAAGATGACCGCTTCACGCGTCAATGACATTTTTACAAATCCAAATGAACTCCCCTCCGTTTTTTTTACTTTTAGGGAACCCAGTACTGAAACAAATAGAGCTCTTCTAAATCTCCTAAACAGGATCGTTATACAAAACCCCTATTCTACGCCAAAAGATGCTACGAATAAAATACAAGAAGCCGTTCATTCAAAAAATTTAAATTTTCTTGTCCGGTTGGCCTGCATTAAAAAAGAGTTCCTTCCTTTACTTGTTTTCTTACTCATTTTTCGCTCCGAATTAAGTCTTAATCTTCAGGATAAAGGACCGACCTCAGGAAGAACTGCTCTTGACGTTGCTAAAGACAATAATAATCCCGACGCAACTGAGTGTCTAAATAAGGTGCTTGGTTTTTGAATTGGCCGCTCACTTAACTGCTTCGATATAAAGATCGGGGCGGATGAGACAGGCAGTGGGCTTTTTGATTCCATAGCGCTCCCAAGCCTCTTTGTGATCCATAGGCACAACAACAGCTTCAGGGGACAAAGAAGAGGAGGCAATCCCAAAAAGCAGCAGATGGGGCTTTGTCGACCCTCGCATCAGAGTGTAGAGATCGCTCTTGCCGACAGGCACGTTGGGAGCCCTCATCCCGCCTCCTGTTTTAACGACCTTGCTCTTAGGGTAGTGTATTGTGAGTTGCGCTATAGAAGAGATGAGCCTTTTTTCGATGCGAGGCAGTAAAAAATGGATCCCTTTATTTCTTATTGCAATGAACAAAGGATTCTTTAGGGCAATTATGCGCGTTGCAAATAGAGTGGCTCGAAGCAGCTTTTTTGCCCAAGAACGCCTCTCTATCGTATAGGTTTTGATGACAGAGGGATCTTTCGTTGCGAGCTTCCATCCCAGGTTAAAAGCATCTTGCAGTCCCGAATTCATCCCCTGGCCCCCTATAGGGCTATGCACGTGCGCTGCATCCCCAGCTAAAAACACACATCCCGATTGATACGTTTTAACTAGGCGAGTATGGATTTGAAAGTGAGCCATCCAAAGTGGGTCTGACACACGGGTGTGGGGCCCCATTTTTTCTTGAATCTCTTGCAAAGTCAGCTCAGCATTTTGTTGCGGGAAGACGAAGCGGTAACGCTGCTCTCCTGTCATGGGAACTGCCCCTAGAATCCCTTCTGGATTTAAAAAGACAAAAAACTCCCCAGGAGGACGCTCCCACTCTAACTTTACATCGGCCAAAGAAAAGAGAGAGGGGAACGCTTTTCCTTCGAAGGGGATCTGAAGCGTTTTACGCACGGCGCTATGCGCCCCATCACAGCCCACGACAAACCGCGCCTCAATTACTTCCTCAATGCCTTTTTGTGTATGGTTACAACGGACTCGAACTCCTTGCTTTGTCTCTTGAAGACCGAGAAATTCAACTCCCCTCTCAATGGCAACTCCTCTTGACAGGGCGACTTGAGTTAAAATCTGTTCTGTTTTGCTCTGCTCTACACTCAATACGAAGGGAAAGGCTGTATCGAGCTTAGAAAAATGCAAAGAGGCAAGTTCCTCATCAAGAGACATGAGGTGCATCACTTTTACAGCTCTACCCTCTTTGAGAAATGGCTCGACCATGCCCACATGTTGAAAAATCTCTAGGGTACGCGGCTGAATGACCAAAGCCCTTGATTTTTCTGAAGCGATCAATGCTTTTTCAATCAAGCGGCAGCTCAGGCCATGGCGGGCCACTTCTGCTGCCATAAAAAGCCCCGTCGGACCCGCTCCTACAACCAACACATCTAACATGCTTCTCTCCATAAATGAAGCATAGAGCCGCCATTGCATTTAAATCAAATTCCGTTAAAAATGGAGAAATATGGCAAAGTACCCTCATGAGCTTACGCAGCTGATTGCTTTTTTAAAAAAACTTCCCGGCGTGGGGACAAAGACGGCCGAGCGTTTCGCCTTCCAGCTCTTGAGCTGGCAAGACCACGACCTTTCCCACTTTGCCCACTTTTTACAGGGATTGAAGGAAAAAATCATGCACTGCACCGAGTGCCATTGCCTTACTGACGCGGGGAAGTGCTCTTTTTGCCATTCTCCGTCCAGAGACACGAGCAAGCTCTGTATCATCGCCTCGGCAAGAGAAGCCTACTCTATCGATGAGACAGGAGCTTACCGCGGTTTGTATCATGTTCTGGGAGGGCTCCTCTCCCCCATCGAAGGGAAAACACCGGAACATTTGCGTTTGGATCTATTGAAAGCGAGGATTGAGCGGCTTCAAATTCAAGAGATTATCATTGCCCTTGACTCCACCTTAGAAGGGGACACCACCTCTTTATTCATCAAAGAAGAGATGCTCAGCTTAGGGCTCCCCGTATTCAGGCTTGCCTTCGGGATTCCTCTCGGCAGCTCCCTTGACTTTGTCGACGGAGGGACCCTCGCACGGGCCCTTACCGGCAAACAACACTTCTAAAAAAAGAAAAAATAACAAGATATTAGGATGGACAGGATGAGAAATTTTATCCTGTCCATCTTAATATCTTGTTATTTTTCTTTTGATTTTTGAGCGTGTACAGAGAAAAATTTGCAAATATTCCTTTCCTTTCTTTATAATCTGGCAACTCACTTCAACTGTAGTTGCGCATGATCGTGAATCCCAAATTCCTCCTCGCCTTTTCTCTGATTGTCAGCAGCCTATCTCCTGCAGCTTCCCTTCTTGCCCATGCTTCTGTCGAGGTGTTTGAAGAGAAAAGGATTGCTCAAATTGAGATCCAACCAGAAAATCTGCCTCCTAACGTCTCTTTTGACCCCAAAATGGTGCTCTCTCGCCTGAAGACGAAAGTAGGAGATCCCTTCTCTCAAAGTACTTTTGATAACGACTTGAAAACCCTTTCCAACGAATATGATCGGGTAGAGCCTGTAGTGCAGGTCAATAACGGTGAGGTGTACCTGACGATCAAAGTGTGGCCGCGCCCTACGATCCGCACGATTAAATGGAGTGGGAATACCTACATTAAGACAAAAACTCTCCAAAAGGAGTTGGGAGTCAAACCTAGCGCTTTGTTTAATCGGCAAGCATTTAATAAGGCGTTTAACAAAGTTAAAGAATTTTATGTCAAAAAAGGATATTTCGAATCACAGCTCCAATACACAATCGTTCCCGATCCCAAAACCAATGAGGTCGATGTCGTCATCGTCGTGCGTGAGGGGAGATCGGGGAAGATCGATAACATCGTCTTTAAAGGATTTACTAGCAGTGAGCGCAGTGAGATCTTGGGGATGATCTATACCAAGAAGTATAACCTCTTCACAAGTTGGCTCACAGGCAGCGGGATCTACAAGGAAGAAGCACTAGAACAAGACCGCCTCACGATCACCAACTACTTGCAGAACCGAGGGTATGCTGACGCGAAGGTCGATATTGAGATCAAAGAAGCCAAAACGGAAGGGAAGATCATCCTCTCTGTCACAGCGGACAGGGGCCCTATATTCCATTTCGGGAAAATCACGTTTAAAGGCAACACCTTATTTACAGATGAGGAAATCGATAAAGTCTTTAGCGCGCGCCCAGGAGAGAAGTATTCTCCCGACAAGCTGCGCGCTTCGATGCAAGCGATCAAAGAACTCTATGGGCGCAAAGGGCATATCGATGCCAACGTGCAATACGAAACGCAGCTCGCCTCTCCTAACGAGCCTGTCTACAATGTTTTCTTTCATATTGAAGAGGGTCAGCCGTATAAAATTGGGATGGTGCGCGTCTTTGGGAATATACAGACCCAGGCTCACGTTATTTTAAGGGAATCCCTTCTTATTCCGGGGGAAACGTTTGATAGCGCTAAACTTAAAGCGACACAAACGCGCCTAGAAAATATGGGGTATTTCAAGAGTGTCAATGTGTATGCAGTGCGCACTCAAGATGACCTGCTGCTAGGAGAAAACTACCGCGACGTCTATATTGAGGTGGAAGAGACGACCACAGGAAATGTCAGCCTCTTTTTTGGCTTTAGCAGTGCCGATGATCTCTTTGGAGGGCTTGAGCTCTCTGAGAGCAATTTTAACTACAAAGGGATCCCTCGCATCTTTAAAGATGGTCCCTCATCACTTAGAGGCGGTGGGGAATATGCACATGCGCGGGTGAACATCGGCGCAAAACAGCGCACCTACACGATCTCCTGGTTGACCCCCTACTTTCGCGATACGCTCTGGAGGGTGGGCTTTGACGTCTCCGACTCTCACAGCACGTTGATCTCTAAAGATTACGACATCAACAAGATCGGCTTTTCTCTCTATGCTTCCTACCCGCTGAACCACTACTGGACATTTGGAACGAAATACCGATTTAGCAACTCCCAGATCCACGTGCCAAAGCGCTCTCCAGAAGACGAGAGGGAACAAGCAAGACACCATGGGGTCATCTCGGGACTCGGCTCTTCCCTCTCCTTTGACTCTACAGATAGCGCCGTCAAGCCCCACAACGGCTTCCGCTCCTCTTTAGAAGCGGAGATGGTCGGCATCTGGGGAGATTACAGCTACTTGCGTTTTGCCTATGTGAATAGCTACTATGCTCAGCTCTGGAAACGGGGAATCATGAAGTACCGCTGGGATATGCGTTTCATCGACCCTATCATTAAAACGCATAACTCCAATGACATCCCCTTCAGCGAGCGGTTTTATATCGGGGGACTCAACTCGGTGCGCGGCTATAAAGATTTTGATTTAGGCTCCCACTTCAGCAAGACACACGATCCAAAAGGGGGCGTCTCTGCGACTGTCCTTTCTTTAGAGTACTTACAAGAAATCTTTTCGTTTATGGACGCCTTTGTCTTTGTCGATGCAGGAGGGATCACGCTGAGGAAATTTCATTTTGCTCCCTTGCGATGCACCACAGGATTTGGCACCCGCCTAGAATTGATCAATCGGATGCCCGTCATCCTCGGCATGGGTTTCCCCGTCAATAATCCAGGTCGCCAAAAGTCTTCCCCTGAAGACAAACATCCCCCTTTCCGCAAACACCACGCCGAAGAGAAACACTTCTTCTTCTCTATGGGAGGACAGTTCTAATGATTCCTATAACAACTTTTAAAGGAGAACCCCGCATGAAACGTCATCTGATCCCTTCATTCTTATTAAGCCTCCTCTTGTCGTCTGCGGCTTTTAGCGCCGAGGCTCAAAATCTGGGCGTCGTTAATTTCGGCACTTGCGTGTCAGATTCCAAGTTGGGACAACAAGAGCAAGCCTCTTTTGAGACCCTTAAAAAACAGATGACGATGACGATGGAAGAGACGGAAAAACAACTCACCGATCTTACAGCAAAATTCAACGATCCTGACTACTTAGATGGCCTTTCTCCCGAAGCGGAAGAAGACCTCAAAACGAAATTCCGCACCCTAAACGAAGATCTCAACCGCTACCAAAACCAATACTATCAGGTGATGAACCAGGCGAACATGCGCATCGTTCAAACGCTGTCCACAAGTATTAATAACGCCTCAGAAAAAGTGGCTAAAGAGAAAAAGTTCAACATGGTTCTCAACAAAGACGCCTGCTTCTACTATGTTCCTTCTCTTGATGTGACAACACAGGTGATTGCTCAGATGGATAAAGATTTTAAGCCCGAGGGGAAGAAAACGCCTCCTACTGCTGAGCCTACAAAGAAATAGTCTATGGCCTATACACTATCTCAGCTAGCTACACTCACGGGGTCCACTCTAGAAGGGGACCCCTCCTATAAGATCACAGGGGTCGACTCGCTAGATGCTGCACGGGCAGATGACGCCTCTTTTCTGGCCAACCCCCGCTACAGCGCCCTTTTACAAAAAACGCAAGCGGGAGTCATCTTCATCCCTCCTCAGGTGGAAAGGGTCAAAGGAAAAAATTTCCTCATCTCAGAAAATCCCTCCTTAGCCTTTCAGACCATCATGCGGCTGCTCCTCGTCTCAGAAGACAACTTCTCCGGATTCAAAGGGATCCACCCTACGGCTCTTATCCACCCGACTGCCGTTTTGGGAAATAACGTGAGGATCGGCCCCTATGTCGTCATCGACCAAAAAGCATCGATTGGCAATGACACCTTACTCGAAGCCCATACGGCCATTGGTCCCGGGGTACATGTGGGCACTTCGTGCCACTTTCATCCCCACGTGACAGTAAGAGAAAAATGCCAGATAGGAAACCGCGTTGTCCTCCAGCCGGGAGCTGTCATCGGCTCTTGTGGATTTGGTTTTAACACAGACCCTACCGGCGTTCATACCAAATTAGAGCAACTCGGGATCGTCGTCATCGAAGATGACGTAGAAGTCGGCGCCAATACGACCATCGATCGCGCCCGCTTCAAAACCACCCTCATCGGCAAGGGCACCAAAATCGACAACCTCGTTCAAATTGGACACAACGTTCAGATGGGGGCAAACAACATCATCATCTCTCAAGCAGGGATCGCAGGATCGGTTAAAACCGGCACCAACGTCGTTCTCGGCGGGCAGACGGGCGTTGTGGGGCATATCGAGATTGCGAGCGGCGTTATGGTCGCCAGCCGCGGCGGGATCAGCAAGTCGATGAAGGAAGCGGGCAAATACGCCGGCACGCCCGTGCTCCCCCTCGCTGAACACAACGTGCAGCAGGTCCACTTGCGCAAAATCACCACCTACGTAAAACAGATCCAAGACCTAGAGAAAAGGCTGCAAGCACTCGAAGAGCGCTTGCAAGACACTTAGCAGCGGGACGCAAAAAATTCCGCAAAGGCGTGCCCGTATTCCATTATGCAATCATTATCACAAAAAGGCTGTATTACGCAAATCTCATTATGTATATCGAGAATCGGTTTTTAGTCCGAAAAAGAAAAAGAGCCCGTGAAAACGGGCTCTTTTAAAATTAGATCTTGATAAACTGGCCGCCCGGCTTGTTGCCACCGCTCATAGGACCTGGCGTTTGGCCGCCTGGGGGTTTTCCTGGCATCATCCCTGCGTCTTTCAGGGAAGGAACCTCTCTTCCTTCGCAGATGTCCTTAGCACGCGACCTCCACTTCTCTACAGATTCTACGAAAAGAGGGGCAAAACGCCTTAAAGAAGAGGCATCAGAGCCCACTCCCATTTCCAAAACAGCGTGGATCAGGATGAGCTCTTCTGGAACTGCGACGCCCACTCCCCCTCCTGCCATCTGCCCGCCTAACATCGAACCTTCTAACAAAGACTCATAGAGGCGAAGACGGATCGTCGTGTCCTTGGGAAGCCCATCTAAAACAGGGGAATATAGATACAAACGATCTGAATTAGGCTCGTAGGTTAGGTGTAACGAAAAGGTATTATCAATCCCTAGAATACAGGTGTGGTTTTCGTCAAACGCTAATTCGAGGTTCAGCTCCTTCCCGAATTCCTTAAGATTTTGCTTGGCATTCTCCAACGACATGGAAGACCTCCTTAAAATAATTAAACTCTTAGACTCTCGCTATACAGCGTACCGTACAATTTGAGAAGAATGGGTTTTATCTCCAAAAATAGCAACAAAAAAATTGCGTAAAGACTCTTGAGACCCATTTTATCAGAACGATTCCCCCCTTGTAAACAAAACAAACTTTTTGTTAGGGTCGGTCTTAGAGAGAGCGCTAGAGACAAAATATAAAAACCTTAACATGAATATGTTGTGATAAACCTTCCTTCGCATGCACTACAGACGCAAAGGGGCTCCCCCTCCCCTCTTGGGGCGACAAAAAAAGAAGGGGGGCTAAATTTTGCTCTCTTCTCTAAGAATGCGACTGCCATGACCTTGCATCTCTTCCTCCCTCAAGGGAAAAACCCCTTTGCTAGCTTCATCTTGAATCCAGAAAGCAACAAGACGGGCTGGGTCTGGCATATCCTCGTCGAGGGGATCGATGCAAAACAGATCGAATATAGCTACCAAGTTTTTGGAGACAACACAGATCCTCGCAACTTATTTAATCCTAATAAAATTCTTTCCGATCCCTATGCGCGCGGATTAAATACAACCTCTACATGGGGAGACAAGGATTGGGGAGACAAGCGGTATAAACCGAGGGGCAAAGTCATCCTCCCCTCTCCTTTTGATTGGGAACAGATCTTACCTCCTAAACTTCCTTTAGAAGATCTCGTCATCTATGAGATGCATGTGCGCTTTTTTACCATCAACCCTTCGAGTCAGAGTGCAGCCCCCGGGACTTTTAAGGCGATGATCGAGAAGATCCCTTACCTAAAATCTTTGGGCGTTAATGCCGTGGAGCTTTTGCCGATCTTTGAATTCAACGAATGTGAAAACCACCGCTTGAGTCCCGTCACACACCAGCCACTTAAAAATGTGTGGGGCTACTCGACAATCAACTTCTTTGCTCCGATGAACCGCTACTCTTCTTCAACAGAATGGACAGGCGCCATCGATGAGTTCCGCTCCCTTGTGAAAGAACTCCATCGCAACGGGATCGAAGTCTATCTCGACGTGGTCTATAATCACACGGCAGAAGGGAATCAGAAAGGGCCTTTCTTTTCTTTTAAAGGGATCGATAACCAAGTCTACTACATGCTTAATCCCCAAGGAGATTACCTCAATTTCTCTGGAACGGGTAATACATTCAATGCAAACCATCCCGTAGTGGCTACCTTTATCGTCGACTCTTTGCGCTACTGGGTCGAGGAGATGGGGGTCGATGGGTTCCGCTTTGATCTGGCTTCTTGCTTAACCAGAGATGAGCAAGGGGTTCCCTCATCCAACCCCCTCGTCATCCAAATGATGACAGAAGATGCTGTCTTAGCGGATGTCAAAATGATTGCAGAGGCTTGGGATGCCGCGGGGCTCTATCAAGTGGGGAGCTTCCCTGGCAAAGGGCGCTGGATGGAGTGGAATGGGAAATACAGGGATACCGTGAGGCGGTTCATCAAGGGAACGGATAATCAATCGGGAGAATTTGCCAAAGCTCTTTGCGGCTCTCAAGATCTCTATGGCCATAACAAACGCCCCTTCCACAGCATTAATTTTATCATTGCGCATGATGGATTTACCTTAAGAGATCTTGTCACCTACCAAAATCGGCACAATTTAGACAATGGAGAAAAAAACCACGACGGATGTCAGAATAACGAGAGTTGGAATTGTGGGGCCGAAGGGGAAACACAAGATCCTCAGATTTTGGCTCTAAGAAAAAGGCAAATGTGTAATTTTCATGTCGCTCTGATGATTTCTATCGGAACCCCCATGATTTTCATGGGCGATGAGTACGCCCACACAAAAAGGGGGAACAACAACACCTATTGTCAGGATAATGCCCTTAACGAATTTCTCTGGGATGAGCTTAAAACTCATGCCGAGTGGGCCCGTTTCTACCGCCTCATGATTGGGTTCAGGAACCAAAACCCCTTGTTAAGGCGCAAAGAGTTTTTTCATGAGAAGGAAATTTTCTGGCATGGACTGATGCCGATGAAGGCCAACTGGGGAGCAGAAAACCGCTTTATCTCCTACACTCTACAAGACCCCCTTAACCATGAACCTCTATACATCGCCTTCAACTCACAAAATACACAAGCTCTCATCCACCTCCCCTGCGCTCCCAAAGGACGCCACTGGTACCGGATCGTCGACACTTCTCTTGTTTCTCCTTTAGATTTTGTGGAAGCCCCTATGGAGCAGCCTGCACTGGGAGCTACCTATACTCTCCCTGCCCACACCTCATTTATTGCCAAGGCACTCTGAGGGAATTGCAAAACTCCATTTGGTTCTTGGACCCCAAATGGAGTTTTGCAATTCCCTCAGCCTAACTGGACTTTAGCCATTGGCTAAAGTCCAGTCTAAAAAAAGAGCAGCCAGGAAACTCCCCATTTTGTTATGGTAAAGGTTCTTTTACTCAATCTTTGTTTTGGAGGCTCTTCAATGTCACGATTTCTACTTGGCATCCCCGTTTTAGCACTTATTCTGTGTGGGTGTGACGATCATACATCCCCCGTTTCTCAGCTGCACCACAGCTCTAAAGCACCCCCTGTCATCTCTGTTGTGCCTGTGATTGATAATACAAAACACTCCTATGAGTGGAATCTTTCCGATGAGCTCTCCTCTGCCCTCTATGCCCAGTTATCTGAGCGAGACCATGTACGCCTGATCAACTCCTCTAGAGTCAGAGCCAAAACACAGCCCCTATTAGAAAAAAACAATCCCTTTGATACTGACATCTCCTGGGTGAAAAAGGCGTTTCAAGATGAGGAGTTCGTCGTCTTTTTAGAACTTGTCGAGCATGAAGAAGTTGCCAAACAAAAAGGGACAGATCCTAGTGTTTCTCCTGCAGAGTTGCGCATGAGCATGCGGGTGCGCGTCATCGATGTGAGAGAAAAGAGCCGCGCGTTGTCTTGCAAGAGCTCATCCATGACCACCACGAGATCCATCCCCAGTTTAATCAAGCAAATT
>JAHFTN010000046.1 GCA_023269365.1 Chlamydiota bacterium
CATCGATATAATCTGATATCTCATGAGGGTCTCGAATCACTTGGATATCATCTTCCATAACCCAAATCGTCTCGTAACCAGAATCATACGCATCTTGTAAAATAGACAGATGACTTAATACGATTCCAATTGCCCCTCTTGACATACAATGACAAAAATAGGTTCGCCCTATTTCATGAACTACCTCATGGTAATGCGCCCCTCCCCCATCTAAAGGATAATAAGTCCCCCAGTGTGTCATACTCATTTTTGGGGTCAACTTTACGCCTAGCTGGTTGATTGTTTCCAATGAGAGTTCCCAGCCGTTCACTGCAGAAAATCGATAAGGGACAATGCCATAAGGCTCTAATTCTCGAACGCAATGGATGTACTTCTCTGGTCGTTTATCCAAATTAATAAGATAGATAAAATCTATGTTTCGCATACACGAGCTAGGGGTTTTATCTGGGGCTTTTTTGAAAAATTTAGAAATGTCAGCGGAGAGAGAGGCTAAACAAAAAGGGAGCAGCAACACTCCCTGTATCCATTTTTTTAACATGGTTTTTCATCTAATTTAAGGTTTTTCAAATAACAAACACTCTACCCCTTCAGAGAAAAAAGAGCGGGAAGGATTTAAAGTGCAATGCTCCCTGAGATAGGCTCCAGCTTTTGCTGTCGTTGGCCAATTCGCATCATCAAACCAGATATAACCCCCTTTCTTGACCTTAGGGAGCCACATGTAAGCATCGGACAGAGCCACGTCGGCAGTGTGATTCCCATCAATGTGCAAGATGTCTATAGATTCATCTGCAAAATGTTGTAATGCTTCCTCTGAAGTCATTTTCATTGGATGGCAAAATGGCTCTAATCGGTGTTTTTTTAACAGGAAGAGGAATCCTTTGTAGATTTTTTCCAGATCAAGGCTGCTCCACCAAATGTAGTTGGGGTCTTGGGGATCATACCCTTCCTGACAATCTTCTTTGGTCCAAGGGTCGATTGCATAAACGACTCCCTTATCCTGGTACTGAAGGGCTTTTGCTGTGGGATAAATGGAAGCTCCACCAAATACTCCTATTTCTACACAGATCTCAGGTTGTACTTCGTAGATGAGCTCCATCATTTTCTCCGCTTTCTCTTTAGTACACCATCCTTGTGCTTCATGTTGATGAAGCAAGGCGCGCGCCTTCCATTTGCCCCACTCCTCTTCACTTCCGTTTAAACAAGCTGTGGCTATCATCCCTGCCAGTAAATATTTAATCATCGTTGCCTCTGCTTTAAGGTGCTTTGTTTTTCAGTTTAATCTTCTTCATCCCTTTCAGGAGCGCTTTTTTATCGAGGGTGACTATCTTGACCGCTGCGTCGTTTTCTCCGCATGAGAGGTGGATCACATCCCCAGAGGGCTTATTCTCTACGACAAAACCGCAAGGGAAGATAACCCGCTTTAGAGGGTCTGATGTGTTCATGGGGGGGGTGTCATAAATCCCTTTAAAGAGGATCGGGTAGTTGGAGATGCCTGTAATGCGGAAAGGGGGTTGCGCTTCAAAGGTGTAGGCGCCCATGCAGTACCATTGGACCCCATTCTTGTCACGAAAGGAGCTGTGGAAGAAGGTGGGGTATTGCCCGTCCACTAGCTGTGCGGTCGTTCCTCCTCTGATGATCCCCCAAAGGGCGGGCCAATAGACCCCTTGAAGGTGTCTGTTGTAGGTCGAGGGGAGGTGAAGCAGGGGCTCATCGTCTTGGTCGGTGACTTTCACCACCTTGAGGGGAACCGCGCTGTATTCAAAGTAGACGCTCGACTCCCCTTGTGAATCGGTATACTCGAAGGGGACCCAGTTTTTTTCTATGGCCTGCAGTCGAGGGTCTAGTTTGGAAATTGTCTTGATTTTGAGACGAGCTAAATCTAGCTCTGCCAGGCACATGATCCTGGTGTCTGCGAAGCGGTCTTTGACGAGGTCGTTATAGACGAGGAAGGTTTTATTGTTGGCTTGGACTACGCGTACATCTTCTGCATTCTTGCTGCGTGCATCGATGGGAACAAACTCTTTTTCTGTTTGTTTTAACTCGGGGTCTAACTCTACATACCCGATGTGGGACGAGAGGCCTCCGCGCACGCTTTCATCGATCTCATCGTAGCGGAAGAAGAGGTGGTAGCCTTCGGCGTCTTTTTTGAAGATAGAGGCGTTGTAGGGACAGAGATCTCCCCTGATGTCAAGGGTTTTGCTGCTCAAGACAATTCCCATCTGCTCCCCAAAGGGGATGTTGGATAGCTGCAGGGGCATCTTGCTCATCATCCCTTCAGGAGAGGTGTACACCGCTTCCATAAAACGCTTATAGGAGTAGGCATTTCTCTTGAAAAATTTCAACTCTCTTTCGAGGCGAAAAAAATAAAGGGGCATGAAAAAAATAATCACTAGAGCTACCCATGCCAATCTTTTTCCCCATGCTAACAAAAACAACTCGCTCTTTTTCATAGGCTGCTCGTTAAGATCTGATTGAGAATACAATTTTTCGGTAAAGTGCCAACTTAGCAAAATGCCTTTTTTTATCAAAGAGGTATTAACCTGAGCCCCAAACAGGTGACAATATGCACTGCGAGGCAACGCCAAATTAAAGAGAGCGAAGCTCTCGTTCTGAACGAGGAGCCCCATTGCCAAAAGGCAAGGGCGACGAGGAAGATCGATTTGGCTAAGCCGCAGCAAGCAGATTGTCACCTGTTTGGAGATCGGGTTAATAATTGCTCTGTAGATTTAATGACTTGCTCTACGGGAATTTTTCTGATGCAGTTCATGGTGGCGCAGCCATTTTTCTTAAAGCAAGGAGCGCAAGGGGTCTTGTGGACAAGACTGATGGAATGGGGGTTGTGAGGGCTCCAGTGCTCTAGCGGATCTCTGCCTGTGAATAAAATGACGGTGGGGATTTGGTAAGCGCTTGCAATGTGCACGGGGAGGGAATCTACGGAAATGAGCAATTGCGCATTTTTGATGAGAGCCATTAATTCTTGCAGATTTATACGGTTGCATAAGTCGATCACTTCGGGATGTTTTAGCTGGGAGATGAGCTCTTGTTGTCGCTTGCCGTGTCCTGTAAAGACAATGGTGCGTTTTTTTCTTAAAAAGTCTATGAGGAGTTGCTCCCAGTTTTCAAGGGGCCACTCTTTTAACTCTTCAGAGCCACCTAGATGGAAGATTGTGTAATCTTTGGGAAGGAAGGATGGAACGAGAGAGGGCAGGTTAGGATGCAGGGGGGTGGTTTTGTCGGGGAAGATGTGCAAGCAGCGCAGGAGCTCGAGGTGGTAGTCTACGATTTTTTGGGGCTTGTTTTTCCAGGGTTGGGGGTGGGTTAGGAGCTGGCCAAATCCCACCCTTGTGTGTCCTATGCGCAGAGGGATTTTTGCTTGGTATAAGAGGAAAATCGAGTTGTGTAAAAAGGGGTGCAGGTCGATGGCGGCGTCGTAAGAGCGTATTTCTTGTAAGACTTGTTTTCTTTGGCGCCTGTAATGGAGAAGTTTTTTCCATAAAGGTAGAGAGGAGCGGTTCTGCATCCAGTGATCTACACAGTGCACATGGGTAATTAAGGGGTGCCCCTCTATTAGGGGCTTGCTCCAAGAGCCGATGAGAAAGCCGATCTGCACGTGGGGCATTCTTTTCTTGATTAAGGAGAGGATCGATGTTGCCACGACAACATCGCCTAGGTGGGCTCCTTGACAGAGAAGGAGTTTTTTTATCGAGGAAGGGTCGGGGGGAGTGTTTTTTTTGAAAAATCCAAGGGAAGCACTTAGGAAAAAAAATGTGTCAATCGAATGTATGATGAGGCGGCGAAAGAGTTTTCTCATGCTGTTTTTTTGTAGAGAAGGGCTGCGATGGAAAAAAAGAGGAGGCGGCCAGGAGAGGTGTCTAGAAGAAAAAAATCACAGCACCCAATGAAGAGAAGGCCTAAAAAGCAGCTAAGGAAAACAAGGGAGGCAGAAGCACGTAGGATTTTAAAAAGGAACCACAAGAATAGGGCGCATCCGATAAGTCCTGTTTCTGCAGCGATGAGTAGGTAGATATTGTGTACCTTGGAGTGGAAGAAGTGGCCTGGCATCGTTTCGTAAAAGGGAGTGGAGACGAGCTGGAAATGATTAAATCCCACTCCAAGAAGGGGATGTTCTTTGATCATCTCTAGAGCCATTTTCATATATTGGATCCTTTCAGAATCGGCTCCTTGAGTGGTTTGGGTAGGGTAAAAAAGGCCTCCTCGCGCAATTAATGGAGGAAGAAATAAGAGAAGACTGACAAGAAGGGCGCTAAGAAGGGTTATGAGTAGGGGGAAGATTTTAGGGTGGCGTTGTCTAAAGAGTTTGTAGCTAAAGAATAGGGTGGCGAGAAAAAAAGCAATCATAGCCGATCTAGAAAAACAGACACAAAGAGCGGCTACCTGAGGGAAAAGGGTAATTAAGAAAAAGCGTTTTGTTGTGTTTAGGTAGAGGTGGTAGGTGGTGAAGAGGGAGGAGAAGAGAAAGGCGCCTAAAATGTTGGGGTGGGAAAAGGTACCGCTGGCGCGAAAGAGTTTTTCTGCATCGGTGATGGGGGCAAAGAGCCACAGTTGTTTGCTGAGGTTGGGAAAGGCGAAACGAGAGAGGTCGAGTTCTCCTAAGAGGGAAAGGCCCACTGGAGCTTGATGGAAGTATTGAAATAGGGCGAGGAGGCTTTCAAGGAGGCCGCCTAGGGTCAAGGCCAAGGAAAAAAGGATGGGGAGGGAAGGGAGGCGGTGGCGTAGTGTGACTAGTGCATTGAAAAGGAGGAAGGAGAGAGAAACGTGGAGGAGTTTGATGTAGTGGAGGGGGTAGTGCGCCGTCGTGGAGAAAAAGAGGGAAGCGAAGCAGGTGAGGAAGAGCAGAGAGAGGATCTTAGAGGGCCCCTCCCAGAAAAAGGAGCGCAAGGGGGTACGGAGATAGAAGAGAAGGGCTATGAGGATAAGAAGGAATGGATCGGTTAAATAGAGGTGGATCGACTTGGAAAAATAGGAAGGGAGGGAAAGGTCTGAAGGGATGAGGGATTTGGATAGGGAGTGCATGATCCCCTTGAATCGATGTTGGATCGGGATGAAGGAGAAGATAGAAAGAAGGCAGAAAGCTAAAATTCTGTTTTGCCAGCGGAGATGGGAAAAGGAGATGATTGTCATAAATCTTCTTCTAAGATGCGCAATTTTTGATAATGAGCGCTAAGGTCGCGGTACTTAGCGGCGTCTTCAAAACGCCACTCTTTAGCAGCCAGACGCATCAGAGTCTCACATTCTGCGATTTTTTCTTCAATTTCCTTCTTATCGATGGGGAGATCCGACTCGTGGAGGGTGTGTGCCACCTCGCCAAAAGTTTCTGCTAGATCTTGGATGAGCTCTCTTCTTACACTGTGGGGCGTGATCGAGTGCTCTTTATTGTAAAGAGCTTGGATAGTTCTTCTCTCTTGCGTTGTCTCTAGAGTTTTTTGAATGGCACCCGTAATTTTATTGGCATACATGATGACCCGCCCCTTGACATTGCGCGAAGCTCTTCCACAGGTTTGGATAAGAGCCGTTTCGCTGCGCAAAAACCCTTCCTTGTCGGCATCTAGGATGCAGACTAGAGAGACTTCCGGGATGTCGAGCCCTTCTCGAAGGAGGTTAATCCCTACGAGTACATCGAAAGCGCCGCGCCTGAGTTGGTTGATGATCTGGACCCTTTCTAGGGTGTCGATATCGGAGTGGAGGTATTTGGCTTTGATGCCAATTTCTGTCAGATAGCGACTTAAGTCCTCTGAGAGTTTTTTTGTGAGCGTCGTGACAAGGACTCGTCCCCCTTTTTCCGTCTCTTGCCGAATCTGCTCTAAACAGTCATCGACCTGCCCGTCGGCACTTTTGCATTCGATTTCAGGGTCTAAAAGGCCAGTGGGACGGATGATCTGCCTGATGATGTCTCCTTGGGCTTCTTCGACTTCCCATGGACTTGGGGTGGCAGAGACGTAGATGACCTGGTGGATCCGGTTGTAGGTCTCTTCAAATTTTAGAGGGCGGTTGTCAAAGGCGGACGGAAGGCGAAAGCCAAACTCTACGAGGGCTTGCTTGCGGGCTTTATCTCCGTTATACATGGCGTGCAGTTGGGGAAGGGTCTGGTGGGACTCGTCGACAAAGAGGAGGAAGTCTTGGGGGAAGTAGTCGAGAAGGCAAGGGGGTGGCGCACCGGGAAGGCGCTGGGAGTAGTGACGCGAATAGTTCTCAATCCCCTTGCAAAAGCCGATCTGGTTCATCATTTCAAGATCGTAGGTCGTCCTCTGCTGGATCCTTTGCATCTCGACGAGGCGGTTTTCTTTTTCGTAAAAGGCGATCCTTTCTTTGAGCTCTACCTTGATCGTCTCGATAGCTCGGTGGCGCACAGACTCGGGAGTGACGTGGTGGGATCCTGGGTAGATGGTAATCTGCTCTAGACGGCGAAAGACTTTAGCAGTCAAAGGATCGATCTCTGAGATCCTCTCGATCTCCTCTCCAAAAAACTCGATCCGATACGCTTTATTTTCTTCATAGGCGGGCATGATCTCCAACACATCGCCTCTTGCTCGAAAGGTAGCGCGCATCAGATCCATATCATTTCTTTTATAGTGCATCTCTACGAGGTGCAAGAGGACGTCGTCCCTTCTTTGTTTCTCTCCGACTTTGATGGCCAAAATCATTTGGCTGTAATATTCAGGGAGTCCTAAGCCATAGATGCACGAGACAGAGGCAATGATGATCACATCTTCTCGCTCGATAAGAGAGCGGGTGGCGCTCAAGCGCATCCGATCGATCTGGTCGTTGATGGCGAGGTCTTTTTCAATGTAGGTGTCGGTGCGCGCGATATAGGCTTCTGGCTGGTAGTAGTCGTAGTAGGAGACAAAATACTCGACGGCATTATCGGGGAAAAAAGTTTTGAATTCTTGGTAGAGCTGCGCGGCAAGAGTTTTATTGTGCGCAATGATGAGGGCCGGGCGCTGCACCTGAGAAATGACATTGGCCATGGTGAAAGTCTTGCCAGATCCGGTTACGCCTAGGAGCACTTGTGATTTCTTTCCCAACTCAACGCCTTTGACTAGAGCTGCAATGGCATGGGGTTGGTCTCCACAGGGAGAAAATTCTGTTTTTAACTTGAACATGTAAAACTCAAGATACTTAAGACAATTGCAAACCTATTTGGAGCAAATTTTCTTAACTTAAGAAAAGGCAGAGGAAAAATAACAAGAAATTAGGATGGACGGGATGGGAAATTTATTTTTTTGCTTTCTATTCTGTCCATCCTAATCTCTTGTTATTTTTCTTTTATCGCTCACTCCAAAAGCCTGATGTAAAACCGCTTTACTTCCAGGAGAAACCCAGCATACTAGAGACTTGGACGAATAAAATAAAGAGGGCAAAGGCAAAGATCAAGACGAGGGCGGGCTTTCCCCCCTTCATTTGGTAGGTAGGACGAGGGGGCAAGAAGTAGCGCCCCCTCCAGACCATAAAGACGGGAAGCAAGCCAAAGAGGATTACGGCGCAGATGCCACCCGCAAAATTTAGGGCCTTGAAGAAGAGCTGGGGATAGATAAGAGAGAGGATGAGGGGAGGGAGGAGGGCCAGCATGCAGAGTAATAGGTTTTCTTGTTTTTTGTAGCTCACCTTAAAGCCATCGGCGAGGAAGTGGACAAGAGAGAGGGATTGGGCTAAAAAGGAGGTGAGCAGAGCAAAGAAGGCCAGCCCCTGGGAGAAGAGGCGGATGGAGGGAGAGCCCACGATCGCGGCGATCGCTTGAGACGCTTCCCTGTCTTGCGTGAGACTCGTAAGAAGGCCATGGGTCCCGTGGAGGGGGACGATGCCGAGGACCAAGATCTCCCAGATGATGTAGATGACAAGGGCCATGAGGCTACCACCTAAGATGGTAAAGCGGACCCGTTTTAGGTCTCCTTTTAGATAGGCGGTTAGGCTGGGAATCATGTTATGAAAACCAAAGGCGATGACGAGTAACGGGAGCGCCGCGCCGGCATAGAGGGGAGCGGAGCGGAGAAGTAGCGTGGGTTGTATATAGAAAATGCCAACAGCGATCAAGAGCACAAAGAAGCCGATCTTGCCCACCATTAAAGCGCGGTTAAAGAGATCGACGCGCCGCGTTCCCAAGTAGATCATCCACCCAAAGAGTAAGACGAAGAGCAAGCTCCCTGCCCAAGCAGGAAATCCGACGTGGAAGCTCCCTTGCATGAAAGTGCTAGAAAGACCCCCAATGCCAGAGATGTAGGCGACAAGAAGGGCGTAGAAGAGGAAGAGGTAGGTAACCCAGCACAAGACTTTTCCAAAAGAACCCAGAGCGTGCTCTGCCATCGTCAGCAGATTCACTTGTTTGGGAAACCAGCCGTTAGCTTCTACGAGAAGAAGCGCTGTTGCTGTCATAAAGGCCCAGGCGCACAAAAAAAGAGCGATCGAAGGAAAAAACCCACAAAGGCCCGTCAAAATGGGAAGAGCCAACATCCCCGCTCCAATGCAGCTGCCCGCAATAAGTAAAATGCCTCCTACGACGCTTCCTTGTTTCTCAGCCATGGGAACTCTTCACTAGTTTTTTTTCTATGATGCGGATCTCTTGACCCAACCTGCCCAGCTCATACCCATCGTAATCGACAAATTTGAAGAATCGCTCAAAGCAGGGAAATACTTTACAAACCTGCTTTGCAAGCTCTTGAGCGACAAAACGGTAACTGGGGTGCCCTGCAGGAGAAGAGCGCAATTCGCAAAGCCATTGCAAGCTGCGCAAGTTGATGTGAAAATACCAATGCATATTGTAAGCCATGGGAACGATATACTGCGCCTCTTCTAATAGCTCTTCTGCAATTGAATCGTATCCCTTTTTTGCCTCTTCTAAAGCCTCACAGTATTTCTCCTCCATGTCTGTATCGATGATCTCATGGGGGATAAAGTAGCCAAACTGACAAGAGAGCAATTGCCTCTCTTGGGTGAGCATTCGATGGCGATGCAGGTCTCGATACATCCCAAAATCCCCCACGATTTCAAAAGTGAATTCCGCCTGTTCCAAAGCCCTGGGTGACTTATGCCTGCGATTCTCCCTAAAACTCGACGCCGAGTCCAAAATGCGGGTGATCTCTTCTTCTGAGAGGGTCTTGCAGTATTCTTGCAACTCATATAGCCCTGCATTGCTCTGCTCAAAGAGCAGCGCTGAAGCCACCTTATAAGGGCTATCGATGTCGTATTGAATCAGTCGTACGCCGGCATGCTGCATTTTAGCAATCGATCCTGTATGCCTATCTGCCAAAATTTTAATGTCGTTATTCATCTGCTCTTTAAATAAAGCATGAGATTGCTGGTGTCTGTGTAACGGATCCCCTCTTCGCACAAAAGAAGGGATCACCTTGGAGAGCTCCTGATAGGCTTTTTTCCCAATCTCTTGCATTTCTGCTAAGTTATGGCAGTTGAGTTTTTGTAAAACTCCTTCAAAAAACCGGCCATTTCCATAAACTCCCATGTTCGTCAAAGCACTTGCGGGAAGTAGGCCCCTTAAGCAATCCAACACCTTCGCTCTTACGGCCGCAGTGTAAGCCACTTTTGAAACATCGTGATCTTTGGGAAATCTCTTTTCCATAAGGTCTGTTAAAGGGGAGATCAAAGAAGAATAGGTGTCAAATAGCGTATTGCAAATTTTAATGTAAGACTCTTTAAAGGCAGAAGTCATTAAAATCGGCTCCCTATAGTAGAGGTATTCTCCTCCCACCTTTTGATCAAAATAGATATAGCGGGTCGATTTTTCTAAGGGAGAGCCTCCGATGCGGCAGTCTTCGATTTGTTTGGCGGCTAACATCGATATGTTCTCAAGTGCAAGGTGAGCCCCTCCCAGCTCCCCAATCGAGTCATCTCCATACCCATCGAGGATCCGATCATAGAAATTCTGCGCTTTTTTAATAGCAAGGGCCTGCTCTTCATTCTCTATCTGCGTTTCTCCTACGATGGAATTAAAAGCCATCTCCTCATTAAGGACAAACTCTTTAAGAAGCAGAGTTCTTAACCCCAAGCTAGAGCGGGAATATCTAGAAAATAGCGCTCCTTTAATCACCTCGGGTAAGTTGCGCACCACAAAGATGTGGCTACTTGTATTTGTCACGTAACGCTGTAAGACTTGTAGCTGACTTTCTGTAAATTCTTCATAGCCTTCAATCATTGAAAGACCTCAAAAAAATGAAATATTTATTTACATTAAGAATTGTAATCTGAGGGACCAGGGTTACACATTTCACTCAGTTCAATCAAGAGAAAATATGGCGCATAGAAAAAAGCTCTATTCTGAGGGAATTGCAAATGGAGTTTTGCCATTCCCTTTTTCTTTCTTTAATAATTGTAGCGCTCTTTCTCCAAGGTCCAATAGAGCCTTTTTCCTGTTTCAGCTTGCGCTCCCACATCTCTCAACCAAGCAGACATCGCATAGCCCACATAGTTGCGACTACTTTGTTTTAAAAAGAAATCTAAGGGGATCATAAACGAAAAACCTTTATCAAAATAAGTCTTCCCATTGATTTTGTCATGCCCATTTGTAACCGTACACCACAGAGAAAAGCGCATGCCACTCTTGAAATAACGCCCTACATCTAGGCGCACCCCCTTGTCTTTGGCGAGGAACTGGCCCGCTGTCACAAGAAAATCGAGGTTGAGAGGTTTAAAGTCGTAATAGAGATCTAAAAAATATTGAATTCCAATGAAGGGAACCGTCTCATAATGATCCCCTTTTAGCTGAAATGTCGTGCTTCTGAATTTCACCCCTTCATAGCGCCTCTTTAACACAGCTGCCATTTGAGCTCCAATGGCCCAAGAG
>JAHFTN010000047.1 GCA_023269365.1 Chlamydiota bacterium
AAATTAACAACAGGAGATATGTAATCCCATGATGGAAAATGGTTTTTCCGTGCGAAAAATGAGTTTTTAAAAATGAAATATACCGATTTGGCACAGAAATGACACAATTGAGTTCTAAAAGGCTCACAGTTTTCCCAGGTGTCAACGTTCAGATTGAGGTCGCTTGTTTATTGCTGTCTGTTGTGGGCTAGTGTGCCAAAACTGTGCCATGAAATGAAAAAAGTACCTAAAACTTGCGCTTTAAGTGCCTGAGAATCAAAGACTCCGGGTGCAAGATTCGAACTTGCGACCAATGGATTAACAGTCCACTGCTCTACCACTGAGCTAACCCGGAATAAAAGGGGGATCTTAGAACAAAACCCCGTTTTCTAGCAACTGCTTTTTAATTTGACAGGTCTCGAAGACTCTGGGTAGAATCCCCTTGAGTTTTGAGGAGGTAAATGGAAGAGATCCACGGGTTCATAGAGAGCATTGTGTTTGCGGAAGAAGAGAAGGGTTTCATGGTTGCCCGCCTCAAAGAGCCTAGGAAAAAAGAGCTCACGTGCATTGTGGGGGTGATGCCGTCTGTGCAGCCGGGAGAGACGATCCGGTGCCAGGGGGTATGGAAGATCCACCCCGAGTATGGGCAGCAGTTCGAAGTGAAGGGGTTTGAGCTGCAGGCGCCCTCGGATCTTGTGGGGATGCAAAAATATCTTGAGTCGGGGATGATCAAGGGGATCGGCTCTGTCTATGCAGAGCGGATCGTAAAGGGGTTTGGTCTTGCAACCTTGGAAGTGATTGAAAAGACACCAGACGCCTTGCTAGAAATTGCGGGGATTGGAAAGAAACGGGTGGAGGGGATCAAGAAATGCTGGAAAGAGCAGCAGTCGATCCGCAAGGTCATGATTTTCTTAAGGGGTCATGGAGTGAGTCCTTCCTTTGCTCAAAAAATTTTTAAGAAGTATGGGGAAGAAAGTATCCATCGGGTGCAATCCAACCCTTTTAGATTAGCTAAAGAGATCCATGGGGTCGGGTTTAAAACGGCAGACGGGATCGCAAAGGGGCTCGGGATCCCTCACGATGCGCAAGAGAGGATCGAGGCGGGGATCGAGCATACCTTGTGGGAACTGAGTAACGAGGGGCATGTGTGTTACCCGTTGGAACTGCTGATTCCTGAGGTGGTGAGTGCTTTGGAGGTGTCCAAAGAGGTTGTGGAAAAGGGGCTCTTAGAGCTCGTCCAGAGGCAAGAGGTGGTTCTAGAAGAGGGAACGGTATGGGTAAAACCCCTCTTCTTAACGGAGGTGGGGATTGCGAGAGAGGTGGCGCGGTTAAAAGGGGCTCCCTGCCGCATCCGCCCCGTGCAAAGGGAGAAAGCACTCGAGTGGGTCCAGAAGAAATGGCAGATCGAGCTAGCAGAAGAGCAAGTAGAGGCGGTCTCTTTGGGCGTGCAAGAAAAGCTTCTTATCGTTACGGGAGGGCCCGGAACGGGCAAGAGCACGATCACAAAAGCGATTCTATCGATCACAGAGAAGCTGACAGACCAGATCCTTCTCGCAGCCCCGACGGGAAGAGCTGCTAAGAGGATGACAGAGATCACGGGGAAAAAGGCGTTCACCATCCATAGTTTGCTCGAGATCGATTTCAAAACGGGTAAATTTAAAAAAAATCGGGATAACCCCCTCAAGTGCGATCTGATCATTGTCGATGAGGCGAGCATGATCGACACACAGCTCATGAATCACTTGCTTAGATCCATCCCCAGTGAAGCTAGAGCGATCTTTATCGGGGATATCGACCAGCTCCCCAGCGTCGGCCCCGGCAACGTCCTCAAAGATATGATCGCTTCGGAACGGATACGCGTAATTCAACTGAAGAAAATTTTTCGCCAAGCAGCAGGGTCATTGATTGTGACCAATGCCCACAGGATCAACCGGGGGGAATTTCCCGATATCGCCTACTATCCCAAAGGGGATTTTCAATTTATCGAAGCAGAAGAACCAGAAGAAGTTTTGTCGGTCATCATCGATCTTGTCTCCTCGCGCGTGTCAAACAGGTTCCACTTAGACGAGATTCAAGTGCTCTCCCCCATGAAACGAGGACTTATTGGAAGTGAAAATATGAATGCCGTCCTACAGCAGCAACTCAATCCCTCCCCTACTCCTCTTATACGCATGGGGCGCTGTTTTCACATCGGCGACAAGGTAATGCAGCTACGCAATAACTACGAAAAAGAAGTTTACAATGGCGATGTGGGAAAAATCGTCGAGATCGACCTCACCGAACAGACCTTAAAGGTAGTGTTCGATGGCAAGAAAGTCGATTATGAGTTCCTCGAAATCGATGAGCTCTCTCTAGCTTATGCTGTCTCGATTCACAAGTATCAGGGAAGTGAATGTCCCTGTGTCATTATTCCCGTACATACCACCCATTTCAAAATGCTTTTTCGCAATCTCTTGTACACAGGGCTGACGCGAGGGAAAAGGCGGGCGATCTTCGTGGGAACGAAAAAAGCACTTTTCATCGCCGTGCGCAATGAAGAAGTAGACAAACGCCACACCGGACTTAAAAAGCGCTTAAGTAATGGGATCTCCAGGGGCGGCATCTGAAAGGCTGGGAAGTTCACAGTCTGCTGCTAAAATCATCCCCTGGCTCTCTTGTCCCATAAGGAGGGCGGGTTTGAGGTTGGCGACGACTAGGACCTTTTTCCCCACTAATGAGGGGATATCTTGGATTTTCTCTCCTATACCGGAAAGAATGGTACGTTTCTCGCTGCCCAAATCGATGAGGAGCTTTAACATCTTCTTGCTCTTGGGCACTCTTTCTACTTGTAAGATCTGCCCTACACGTAGATCGAGTTTGCGCACATCGTCAATTCCAATTTTTTCTTTCATAACAAGGGGAACTTTTTTAAGGCTTTTGAGTTTTTTTATCTCCTCTTCAATGAGGGGGTCCTCAATTTTAGCAAAGAGGACAACAGGAGTGTTAAGGGCTTGGCCTGATTCTAAGGGGGCATTTATAACGTCAGCCCAACGAGCTTGGGCGAGAGGAGTTTTAAAGCCGAGGAGCTGCCAGATGCGGCTTGCCGCTTCTGGAACCACGGGAAAGGAGATGAGGGCGAGCACTTTTAAACAATAAATACAACAAGCGATCGTGTTGGCCATGTCTTGATGGGTCAAGGCACTGCGCACTGCTACCCACGGTTTTTTTACATCGAAGTAGACATTGCCAAGCTGGGCGAGCTCCATCATGAGCTGAGAGGCTCTTCTGAGCTTAAAATGGGAATATGCCTCATCGGCCTGGGCAGCGAGCTGTTTGATCTCTTCTAGAAATTGGAGATCTTGGGGATGTGGATGGTGCAGCGCGGGGATTTTTTTCTCACAGTTATTTTGAGCAAAGACAAGCGTGCGGTTGACGAGGTTACCATATTTTCCCAAAAGCTCGTTATTACACCTTGCCTGGAAGTCTTTCCAGGTAAACTCTGCGTCTTGACTCTCTGGAGCATTGGAAGCGATAGCATAGCGGATCTGGTCGGCAGTAAAGTGTTTAAAAAAGGACTCCAGGTCAATGAACCAGCCATCCGATTTGCTAAATTGCTTCCCTTCCAAATTGTAAAACTCGTTGGCAGGAAGGGCATCGACGAGTTTATAGGGGATGTTTTGCCCCATGATCATCGCAGGGAAAAAGACGGCATGAAAGGGGATGTTGTCTTTGCCGATGAATTGAACATGGTAGGTATTAGGATCTAGCCAATAATCTTTCCAAGCATCCGGCTTATGGTGAAGCTCTGCCCACTCCTTTGTCGCTGAGATATAGCCAATGGGCGCATCGAACCAGACGTAGAGTACCTTGCCCTCTGTGTTGGGAAGCGGCAGGGGAATCCCCCACTGCATATCGCGCGTGATCGCCCGTGGTTTTAGCTCATCGATATAGCTTTTGGCGAAGTTGACGACATTGGGCTTCCACTCTTTTTGAGAGATCCACTGAGTGAGTTTTTCTTTAAATAGATCGAAGCGCAAAAACCAGTGTTTTGTGGATTTATGCACTAAGGGAGAGGCTGTCATCTTAGAACGGGGCTGCACGAGGTCTGTCGCCTCATAGCTAGCGCCACATTTCTGACACTCATCCCCCCTTGCCTCCGTAAAGCCACACTTGGGGCAGGTGCCGATCACATAGCGGTCAGCTAAAAATTTATGATCTTGCTCCGAATAGAGCTGGTCGGTGATCTTCTCTTCGATGTAGCCATTTTGCAAAAGGTCTGTAAAAAATTGCTGCGTCGTCGCAACATGTCCCGGCCAGGTCGTCCTCGAGAAGTGATCAAAAGAGAAGTTGAGCTGAGAGAAGAGTTTTTTGTTGACCTCATGGAATAGATCGACATGAGCCTGAGGGGAGCGCCCAGCCATCTCCGCACTTAGCGTGATCGCGATCCCATACTCATCAGAGCCGCAGATGTAGAGCACATCGCTCCCTTTTAATCTTTCATAGCGCGCAAAGCAGTCCCCCGGAAGGTAAGCACCTGCGATGTGCCCAAAATGCAACGGCCCATTCGCATAAGGCAGCGCTGAAGTGATTAAGACTTTACGAGTCATAAACCTTTTGCCTATTCGTCGTCTTCTTCCATTTTCTGCAGATCTTTGAGATACTGCTCGCTGGGGTTGCGTTTAAGCTCACTCAACAACTTTGTCATAGAAACCTCATGGCCCGACTTGATGTAAAAGCGCGCAAGCCGAATCGCTTGATTTGTGAGCTCGAAATTGCTCTTGAATAATCCTCGAAGACTCTGATTGGTCAATAACTGCTTACCTGCAGTATACTCTTTCATGAAAACTCCTTTTTACTGACGCGGTGCTCTTCTGCAATCACAATGCTACGCAATACAGCGTAGGCTTGGGTTAAATCCTCGTTGATGATGTGGTAATCATAACGATCGATCACCGCTAATTCCTCTCTTGCCCATGAGAGACGCTTTTCAATCACCTCTAAACTCTCTGTGCTCCGCTTTAAGAGCCGCTCTTTGAGCTCTTCGACAGAAGGGGGGCTTAAAAAAATGGTCGTCGCCACAAATTTTTGGCTCTGTAGCTGCAAAGCCCCTTGGGTGTCGATCACCAAAAAAACGTGTTTCCCTAAGTTCTGCTGTTTTTCAACAAGAACTCTCGAAGTGCCGTAATAGTACCCGAATACCTCTGCATACTCAAGAAAATCTCCTTGGGAAATTTTTTCTTTAAAAGCAGAGGCGGAAAGGAAATGGTAATCCTCTCCCTCCACCTCTCCCGATCTCGGAGGGCGTGTCGTACAAGAAACACTCTCATAGATACAAGAAAATTCTTGAGAGAGCATCCTCACAAGGGTCGTCTTGCCCGTGCCAGCAGGAGCGCTCAAAACAAAAACCAAGCCTTTAGAACTATTCCCCAATAACTTTTGCACCGGCACTCTACTCAATATTTTGAATCTGTTCTCGGATCTTATCTAACTCGCTTTTCATCCCGATCATCCACATAGCGATCTCACTATCAGAGGATTTAGCGCCAAGCGTGTTAATCTCACGGTGCATCTCTTGCGCCAAAAAGTCAAGTGTTCTTCCCACCGATTTCTCCTTAGAGGCTAGATGATGGGAAAATTGCTGGATGTGAGCGCGCAAGCGCACGATCTCTTCTGTCACATCCATCTTCTCTGCAAGGAGGACAAGCTCTCTTGCTATCCTCTCTTCCACTTCCAAAGACAAGGTGGCAATTTCTTTAAATCTCTCTTCTAACTTCTTCTTATAATGAAGAAAGGGCAGTTCTTTTTTCTTCTCGATGAGAAGAAGTTTCTCTTCGAGGATTTTGAGGCGGGCTGTGATGTCAGAGACGAGCAATGCCCCCTCTTCTTGCTTCATTTGCATCAGCCCTTGGAGCGTTTGGGTCGTCAGCCCCTTTAAAATTTCTTGCAAAAGCCCCTCTTGCTGAGGAGCTATCCCCGATGTAGAACTCATCTGAGAGACGAGGAAGGGAAGAGTGACTATCCCACTATCATAGCGCAGCTCATTGCAAATCTTATCCCAGCGCTTTTGCAATCTTTTTAACGCGTCTACCTCGTTAGCGACCGATAGGGATTCTTCCTCATTGGCCTCGACACTAAGACGCAATGTCACCTGTCCCCTTTCAAGAAAAGAAGAGAGGTGTTTTCGCAGTTCGATGTCAAAGCGCAAAAAATCCCTTGGCAGCTGGAGCGTCAAATCGAGCATCTTGCGGTTTACCGATTGGATCTCCATTACAAGCCTCCCCAAAGGGGAGGGAGCACTTGCTCTGCTATAGGCTGTCATGCTCTTAGTCACGGATAAATCCCCTTAAGTTGCAGGAGCCTCTGGAACAACCTCTACAGTTTCTGCTGTTTTCTTAATCCCAATCTGCTCTTTCACTTTGGAAGCTTTTCCAGATGTTCCCCTTAGGTAGTGGAGCTTGCTTTTGCGCACATCTCCTGTTCTGACCACTTCAATCTTAGAGATTTTGGGGCTATGGAGCAAAAAGATCCTCTCCACACCCGATCCATAAGAGAATCGATAGAGAGCAAACGTCTCAGAGAGACCACCCCCTCTCCTTGCAATGACTGTGCCTGTAAACTGCTGCACGCGCTCTTTATCTCCCTCGATGATGCGCTGGTGAACACAAAGGGTGTCCCCCACCTTGAACTCAGCTACATGGGCTTTGAGTTGCTGCGCTTCGATTTCTTGGATCACTTGACACTGTTTCATAGTCTTCTACCTGTATTTAATGTATAAGATCAGGTCTTACACACTGCGTTTTTTCTCTACCTTTTAAAAGGCGCCACTTTGCAATATTTGCGTGGTGCCCTTTTTTCAACACTTCGGGAATCGGGATCCCCTCAAACTCTTCGGGGCGGGTATAACAAGGCCCCTCTAACAAACCATTCTGGAACGACTCTAGCACAGCTGCGCTCTCATGGCCCAACACCCCTGGAATAAAACGCACAGTAGCGTCGACAAGGACGATGGCCGCCAAGCAGCCGTTCGTCAATACGTAATCGCCAATGCTGATCTCCTCATCCACCTCTTTCTCAATCACCCTCTCATCCATCCCCTCATAATGCCCACACACGAGGATCAGGTGGGGGTATTTGGCCAACCTCTGACACACGGCTGCGTCTAGAGGTTTGCCCTGAGGAGAGAGGTATACGACGTGTGATCCCTCTTGCCTCGAGCTGCGGATCGCCTCCACCATGGGACCTGGCATCAAGACCATCCCCGCTCCACCCCCATAGGGCCGGTCGTCCACCTTCTTGTGCTTCCCCTCTCCAAACTCGCGTACATCTTTGAGGCGAACCTTCAGCAACCCCTTCTCTATCGCCCTCTTGAGCATACTCACTTTAAAAGGCCCCTCAAAGTACTCAGGAAATAGAGAAAGGATATCGATCTGCATTATTTGGCAGCTTTCTTAAGAGCTCTGCGCTTGGCCGTCTTTTTCACTCGCTGCGCATGTTCTTTTGCATAAATCCCTTTCATCAGATCGGGAGCGACACGAGAGATCAAAGATTGCGCGCTAGGCGTGATCTGCGCTCCTTGCCCTACCCAATAAGTGATCCTCTCTACATCCACTTCTGAATTCATTTCCTTGTTGCTAAAAGGATTATACCAACCGATCATTTCCAAATATTTCCCATCGCGCGGATTGCGGATGTCTGTCACAACCAAACGATAAGTCTGGCGGTTTGTGCGCCCTTGCTGTCTCAATCGAATTTTCAATACCATAAAAACCTTGTCTCTCCTTAAAATTCTTAACGATCCCAGGGCATTTTTTTACCAAATTGGAGCTGCTTTTCCCCACTCAAGAGGTTTTTCATCCCCCCTTTCATCATCTGGTTCTTTAAACTGGGCATCTCTTTACAAAATTGTTTCAACTTTTTAAATCCTTTCACCATCCGATTCACTGCATCGATCGATGTGGCACTCCCCTTCGCAATCCGCTGCCGGCGGCTGGGGATCAGCTCCACTTTTTCCATCCTCTCTTGAGGTGTCATCGAACAGATCATCGATTCGATCTGATTAAATTCCTTCTCATCAAAATCAATCGCCCCCATCTCAGACATTCCAGGCAACATCTTGAGGAGCCCCTTTAAGGGGCCCATCCGCTTAAATGTAGACATCTGCTTCAAGTAGTCGTCGTAAGTAAATGTCGCCTTCAGCAGCTTTTTTTCTAAATCTTGACTCTCTTTTTCATCGAAATTCTCTTGGGCCTTGCGAACGAGATTGATCACATCCCCCCTTCCTAAGATCCGATCGGCCATCGAGTGGGGGTTAAACGGCTGTAAATCCCCTATTTTCTCCCCAATCCCTTCGAATTTGAGAGGTTTGCCCGTCATCTCGCGAATCGAAATGGCAGCACCTGCCCTCGCATTCCCATCCAACATCGTCAAAATCGTGCCCGTCATCTGCACTCTGCTATCAAATTCAAGCGCCGTCTTCACAGCATCTTGCCCTGTAGCGGCACTCGCAACGAACAACACCTCTTGAGGATTTAGCACCTCTTTAATCTCTTGGAGTTGTTGCATCAATTCCGCATCGACATGCAACCGACCCGCCGTATCCACGATGAGGATGTCAAACCCTTCTGCTTTTGCTCGGCTCAATGCTTGCTCTGCCACAACTAGGGGATTTGTCTCCCCTTCAATAGAAAAGACGGGAGTGGAAATCTGTGCCGCCAAAGTCTTCAATTGCTCCACTGCAGCCGGGCGCTGTAGATCGCATGCAGCGAGCAACACTTTCTTGCCCGGGTATTTCTTTTGGAGGTAAGCTGCCAATTTAGCACACTGGGTCGTCTTCCCCGAGCCCTGAAGCCCACATAACAAGACCACAGAGGGATGCGCCTTAATTTCAAAGGAACTCTCTTCTGTGCCCATGAGCGCAACCAATTCATCATGGATTAACTTTGTAAACTGCTGTCCCGGGGAGATCGATTTAAGAACCGCATCGCCTAAAGCCTTTTCCTTCACTCGCTTAACAAATTGACTTGCCACAGAATAATTCACATCGGCATCGAGAAGTGCTAACCTCACCTCGCGGACAGCATCGGAAATATTCTCCTCTGTCAGGGTCTTTTTCCCTGTTATAGAAGAAAATAGCGCTTGAAATTTTTCTGTTAAGACACCGAACATAATAATACAAGTCGTAAAAATAGAGGCTGTATTGTAAGCGATAACTCATTCGAATTCAAGAAAAAAGAAACGCTCATGCCCCGCCCAGTCTTTTTCGACACGTCCCCTTTTCCAACAAGGGTCGGAAAACAGGGTTTGCAGGGCAGCTCCCTGCAAAGAACCTATTTCAAGAAAAATCTTGGCGCCGGGATTCAATAGGGAAGGCAATTCTTTTTTTAATCTTCGGTAAAAATCCAACCCCTCTTCTCCTCCTACAAGAGCCATTTTAGGCTCAAAATCCCTTACAGAGGGATCTAGAGAGCTGTATTCCTGCTCGGCAACGTAAGGAGGATTGCAGAGGACAATATCTGCTTTTTTTCCTTGGAAAGCAGTTAATAAATCGCCCTCTATACACTCCACTTCCACCCCATTTTGAAGGGCATTGTTCCTTGCCACATCCAGCGCTTCTTTAGACAAGTCTGAAAGTGAGACAGAGAGTTCCGGACAGGCTTTTTTCAGTGCGATTCCAATGCAGCCAGACCCCGTACAAAGATCCCAAGCCACTTTCCCTTCAAGGGGTAAAGTCTTAAGTTCTTTACACACTAAATTCACCAAGATTTCCGTTTCAGGGCGCGGAATTAATACCGCACGAGTCAGAGTTAAATCGGTGTTGTAAAACGCCACTTGTCCCAAAATGTATTCCAGAGGCTCTTTTTGCACTGCCCTTTTCACCAAAGGGCGTAATTCTTCTAATTCCGCCTCAATAAGAGGGCGATCAAACTGCATATATAGATCCAACCGTTTCATCTGAAGCACATGGGCAATCAACTCTTCTGCAACCAGACGCGCCCTTTGGAGCTGTTTTTGTTTAAAAAAATAAATTGTCGAGTTGAGAATTTCACCGAGGCTCTTCATGTAGAACCAATATTGTGCAACTTTTCTTGATAAAAATAAGCCACTAGAGCCTCTGTGATCTCATCCAATTGCCCATCCATTACGAGATTGAGTTTATAAAGTGTGAGATCGATCCGATGGTCTGTGACCCGATTTTGTGAAAAGTTATAGGTGCGAATTCTCTCAGAGCGATCCCCACTTCCCACCTGGGAAGATCTCAGCGAGGCGATCTCTTTTTCCGCCTTGAGTCTCTGCTCATCGGCAATTTTAGCCGTTAAAAGACGCATCGCCTTTTCTTTGTTCTTATGTTGGGAACGCTCTTCTTGACAGTAGACGACGGTCCCCGTAGGAAGGTGTGTGATCCTGACAGCAGAATCGGTTGTGTTGACATGCTGTCCTCCCGCTCCCGAAGCGCGATAAGTGTCGATCTTGAGCTCTCGTTCGTCTAACACAATTTTTTCTTGCTCATCGGGTTCTAGAAGAACGGCAACTGTCACAGCAGAAGTGTGCACTCTGCCTTGCGCTTCTGTCTTCGGAACCCGCTGCACGCGATGGGTTCCCGCCTCATACTGCATCAACCGGTAGACGTTAGGGCCAGAAAGTCCCATCACATACTCTTTAAACCCCCCCATCTCTGATTCAGTGCAAGAAAGAAGCTCGTAGCGCCACCCCTTTTTGTCTGCGTACTGTTTGTACATGCGGACACAATCCCCCACAAA